>CAYYWN010000149.1:0-5730 GCA_964474485.1 uncultured Clostridium sp.
AAATATACTATTTTGGATAAAGCATCTTAAAGATTCTTGACTACCCTCTTTAAGTATTTCAAGATTTAAGTCTTTTGAAAACTTAAGTTCAAAAATACTATCTAAGTTTATTGTTAGCTTTTGGTTTGCTTCAATTTTAATAAAGCCCAAACCTTCCAACAACTTATAGTTATCATGATTTTTTTTACATTCATATAACAAGGTATAATCTTTCTTAAAATTACTTATATAATTATTAATACTAACAACATTGGAATTTTTATTAATCCACATATCATTTATAAAATAGTCTTCTCTTTCATATTGGTTATACCATATATAGCCAATATAACCTGTGCTATCTTTAAGTAATAAAGTAGAGGATTTCATATGAATCTTTTCAAAAGCACTATAAGTATTGTAATGAAAATAAAAGTCTTTATTTAATTCATTAAATTCTGTAGAATTTTTTAGCATGTTCTTAAATATATCATAATTCTTTCCTGAAAGTTTAACAGAGTTATACATAATTACCTCGTCATCACCCTTAATTATTTAACAAAATTAGTATAATACATGAGCCAATTTAAGTCAATAAATTATGATGTAACTACATAGATTCTATATACTCTAAATAGTCATTTATAAACAGTTCTTGAATATCTATATACTTTATTATTTTATCTAATTTTTTCATATATTTCATTTCACTATAGTTTTTATGTTTTATATATCTTTTTTTACCAAGCTTCCAAAACTTGTGAGGAAATATAATTAGAGCTAACATTATTTCTAATTCCTCTTTTGTTAGAGTTCTTTCCACTAAATAGGATTCTATTATAGATTTTGCTTTATTAAAGTCCCATTTAAATTCATTTTTATGCATAATTCTTCTTATGTACTTTCCTAGATCATTAACTTCTAGATCTATGATTATACTATCTAGATCTATAATATAATATCTATCTTCAACTTTTAATATATTTTGATAATAAAAACTATCATGACATAAGGTTTTATTATTTTCTGCTTTTTTTGATATATTATAATACTCGGAATTTTGAAGTATGTTTAATGAAAGCATTCCCCTTTGGTATAAAATATCTATATATTTAAGATAAGTTTTATCAAATTCATTTATAAGTCTTTTACGCCCTATTATCTTTTTGTAATATTCAAGGTCATAAAGATTTTCTAAAAATACTTTTGGCCAGTTTTTTAAGTTGTTTTTAATTTTAAGATTAGATATATCTATTTTTTCAACTGCATTATGGAATTCTGCCAGTAGTGAAGCACATGCAGCTGCTTCTAAGGTAGTATCTATACTACACTCTTTACCATCTATCCATTCCGTTAAATAGAGGATGTATTTACTATATTTAATATAATCATAGCCATCTTTAGTTTTGATGTACTTTGCTACTTTATTAAATTCTATTTTATTTAGCTCTTCCGCTAATATAAATCCATTTCTTACTTTAGATCTACCACTTCTCATCCGCTTTAAACAATAGGTACCTTCTTCACATATAACTTTATAGGCACTTCTCACCTTTTTTACATCTATAATATTAAAGCCATAATAATTCATAGATTGTTCTATCATTTTTTTTTCTTTAGGCCATATCTTAATATTGCTGTTAGAATCTTCTAACAATTATCTCACCTCATAAGAATATTATAATCTATATAATTATACTTATATATTAATCTTTTATGACATAAATAGTGAAACCTCATTAAGAATTATAGTAATCAATCTTAATGAGGTTTCACTATTTTAAAATTAACAGTTAAATATTCATTGTAATATTAAGAATGTTTTTCTTCACTGATTTTATTTAATACCTCATCTATAACAAAGCTCGGGGTAGAGGCTCCTGCTGTAATACCTATAACAATAGAATCAGGTACTTTAAAAAAGTCATAAGGTAATTCCTTTGATGTTTCTATGTGTATGGTATCTTTGCAGTTTGATTTACATATTTCATATAGTTTATTAGTATTAGAACTATTTTTTCCGCCGATAACTATCATCTTATTAGATTTTTTTGAAATATTAAAGGCATCTTTTTGCCTAGTTTCTGTAGCTGAACATATAGTGTTAAATGCTAAAAACTCTTTACACTCTTTAGTAACTACAAACATAACCTTTTCAAAGTTTTCTTGTTTTTCTGTAGTTTGAGCTACAATACATACCTTTTTAGGTAAAGAGCTGGTTACATCACCATTTTTAAAAACAAGTGCCTTATTATCACACCATCCATTAATACCTCTGATTTCTGGATGATCTGGATCTCCTACTATTAGTATAGAGTAGCCTAGTTCATAATATTTATTAACTTTTTTTTGTATATGAGATACAAAGGGACATGTTAAATCTACTATATTAAGTTCTTTTTCTTTTAACTTTGTATATACATCTTTAGCTATCCCATGGGATCTTATAATTATAGTATCATCCTTGTCTAGTGATGATAAGTTGTCCATATCTACAGGGGTTATTTCATGGGCTCTATGGTGACTTATAACACTTTCATTATGAATTAAAGGACCTAGTGTGTATATAGGCTTATTTAAGGTCTTTTGTGTAAGTAGGGCTTTCTCTACAGCCCTTTTTACTCCAAAACAAAATCCTGAGTTTTCTGATATTATTATTTTATCACCCATTATTATCTCCTTTTAAAGTTTTATATATTGAGAAATTTTATTTACTACACCATCTATATTAAGTCCAGTAGTATCTATCTCTATAGCATCTTCTGCCTTTTTTAGAGGATCAAGCTTTCTATTAGTATCTAAATAATCTCTTTTCAATATATCTTCTAATATATCTTCATATACTACACTTAATCCTTTGTTAGTTAATTCTATATACCTTCTTTTAGCCCTTTCAGAAGGAGAGGCTGTAAGAAAGAATTTGAAGGGTGAATCTTTAAGAACTACGGTACCTATGTCTCTACCATCCATTATTACATCGTATTGTTTTGACATATCCTGTTGCAATTTAACTAATCTTTGCCTAACCGTAGGTAAGGCCGCAAATTCAGATACAGTTTTACTTATTTTAGGGAGCGTTATTTCATCTTCTATGTCTTTACCATTTAATATTAATCTATCGTTTTTAAAATTCATATCCATAGTATCTATTAAATCACATAATCTTTCAGTATCTTTTGAACTAATATCATTGGATAAAGCAGTTAATGTAACAGCTCTGTACATAGATCCTGTATTTATATACATAAGATTAAACTTTTTTGCTATTAATTTAGCAATGGTACTTTTGCCTGCACCTGCAGGACCGTCTATAGCTACTGATAATCTCAAAATAATTCTCCTTTTCTATTATATTAATAATTGCTATTTATATTTTGAAAGCACATTAGAAATGAAGCTATTATACCCTATTCAAATCTGGTCTAAGGTTTTTAGCTCCTCTTAAGTATATAGGGTAGATATCTTTATCATGCCCTTTTGAATCATCATATAAGACAAGAACCCTTATGCATAGTGGGAGATACTTTTCTTTTTCTACTTCCATTTCATTGAAGTGCATAATTGCAGTATTTGTTAAGCCAAGAATTTCCCGAAGATACTTTCCAGGATAATCTTTAGTTATATCTTTTGTACAGGAAAATACAATAGATATGATTTTGTCTATTTTAAGGCTATTCTTTTGCATGATAGTATCAATAAGTTCTATGGTTGATTCTTTTATATATTCTTTTTCATTATCTTTAATTGTAGTTGCACCTCTAATTGCTAGCATTAAACTTCACCTACTCTATTTCCTGCAAGGTATCCTGTTGATAAAGCTATTTGCACATTATAACCTCCTGTAAAGGCATCTACGTCTATTACCTCCCCTGCAAAATATAAATTGTCTATAATCTTAGATTTCATTGTAGAGGAATCTATTTCTTTAGTATCAATACCTCCTGCTGTAACAATAGCTTCATCTATTGATCTTAATCCCTTTACATTAACTTCTAGGTTTTTTAATAAGCTAACTAGTGTTTTTCTTTCATCTCTTGTAATTGTGTGTACCTTTTTTTCAGGAGGAATTCCACTAAGCATTATTATAACATCTATAAGTTTACTTGGTAATAGATCTATTAATGCATTTTTAAAATCTTTATTTGTATCTTTTATAAAATCTTTTTGGATCCTACTATCTAAAGTACTAACGTCTAAGGAGGGTTTTAAGTCTATTTTAATTTTATATGGTTCTTTACTATTTACGTATCTACTAGAGGTTAATACTATGGGGCCTGAGATACCGTAATGTGTAAATATCATTTCTCCAAATTCCTTAAAGATCGTCTTATTATTTTTAATTACACTTAGTTCAACATTTTTAAGTGACAGGCCTTGAAGATCTTTTATCCAATCTTCTTTAATCTCTATAGGAACTAAAGACGGCTTCGGCTTAATTATATTATGCCCTAGTTTTTTTGCAAACTTGTATCCATCACCCGATGAGCCTGTTTGTGGATAGGATACACCTCCTGTACACAATATAAAACTATCAGCTTTTATTTCTTCCCCACTTTGTAGGATCACTGAAGTAATTGATTTATTAGTACATAAAATATCTTTAACCTTTGAATTTAAAATTATCTTAACTCCTCTTTTTATTAATTCTTTATTAAAAGCCGCAATTATATCAGAAGATTTATCTGATGTTGGAAACACTCTATCCCCTCTTTCAACTTTAAGAGGTACATCTAAGGATTCTAAATAATTCATTACATCTAAATTATTAAATGTATAAAGAGAACTATATAAGAACTCCGGATTTCCAGGTATGTAATCAAAAAAGTCACCTATATCCTTAGCATTAGTAATATTACATCTTCCTTTACCTGTAATATATAACTTTTTTCCTACCTTTTCATTGGCTTCTATCAAATAAACTAAATTATTTTCAGAAGCTTTTAATGCTGCCATTAACCCTGCAGGGCCTGCGCCTATTACTACAACTTTTTTCATATGTTCAACTCCTAGTTTATAACTATATTTAACTAGTTTAATGATAGACTTTGATAAAATATTTGTCAATTTATAAATTATCTAGTCCATAATAAAACTAAAAAAAAGCAGCTAAAACTCCAAGAGTTTTAGCTGCTTTAAATTATATTTTAGTAAATTCCTTGAAGCATCATAGCTTCTGCTACTTTTAAGAATCCAGCTATGTTTGCACCAGCTACTAAATTGTATCCAAATCCACAAGATTCAGCTGCGTTCATAGCATTGTCATGGATACCTTTCATTATGTGATGTAATTTAGCATCAACTTCTTCAGCAGTCCATGCAAGTCTCATACTATTTTGTGCCATTTCAAGAGCTGATACTGCAACTCCTCCAGCATTAGCAGCTTTAGCTGGTCCAACTATTAAACCTTTTTCTAAGAAATATTTAAGAGCTTCATTTGTACATGGCATATTAGCAGCTTCACATACAAACTTTATATCATTATCAACTATTTGTTTTGCATGCTCTAAACTTATATCATTTTGAGTAGCACATGGTATTATGATATCAGCTTTAGTTCCCCATGGTTTCTCACCTTTGAAGAATTCAGCACCAAATTTATCAGCATAGTCTTGAACCTTATCTCTTCCTGAATTTCTCATTTCTAATAAGTAATTAATCTTTTCTTCTGTTATAATACCATCTTTATCGTAAACATATCCGTCTGGTCCAGATATTGTGATAACCTTACCACCAAGTTCTGCAACTGTTTTA
>CAYYWN010000150.1:0-5715 GCA_964474485.1 uncultured Clostridium sp.
AGAAGTTATAGGTGAAGAATTTAAAAAAAATATGAGTGTTATATTTGGACATAGAGGACAGCTATGGGATAATCTGCAGGTGGCAGATTCTTATGAAATTATCAGTAGAATATACGATATACCTAGAGGTGAATTTCAAAAAAGATTAAGATGGCTAGGTCAAATGCTGGAGTTAAATGATTTATTATGTAGACCAGCGAGACAATTAAGTCTTGGACAGAGAATGAAATGTGAAGTAGCTGGTAATTTATTATGTATGCCAAAATTATTATTATTAGATGAGCCAACTATTGGACTTGACATTTTAACTAAAGAAAAGATATTTGATACTATTCTAGCCATTCATAAAGAGATGGAGAATACTATTATCTTTACATCTCATGATTTAAAAGATGTAGGAAATTTATGTAAGCGGATATTGATTTTAAATAAAGGAAAATTAATTTTTGATGATTCAATAAGTACGCTTTATGAAACATATGCAAATGAATATATAATAATTTTAAAATCTCCTAACAAATTATTGAGTATAGATGAGTTATGGAGAATATTAGATGATTACCAAAAGAATATTAAAAATATAGAATATAAGGAAAATAGCTTATTAATACACGTTAATAAAGAAGATAATTCAATACCTTTTAAAATTATGGAATTATTAGATAAGGAATTGGCACCTAATAATTTCAATTTATCAACTACAAACTTCGAACAAATAATTCGAAATATATATGAGGGGTAAGTATAATAAAATGAATACTTTTAAAAAACATGCAATTTGGATAAAGATGGGTTCCAAAATTCAATTTCATGATATTGGAATAGTATTTGATCTGATAGTAATGGTTGTATTTAGGTATATATTTTTAAGTTTTCTTTGGAGTAGTATTTTTAAATATAATGAAATAGCTAATTGGACTATGAATAGCTATAAAATTTATATAGGTTCAAGTGTATTTTTATCATGTTTAATATCATATCCAAATGTTTACTTTATTAGTCTAGATATGAGGAACGGGAATATTGTAAATTATTTAGTAAGACCCACATACTATCCCTATAATGTGATTTACAAAAATATAGGGATAGCAGCAAGTAATATATTGATATTAGCTCCTGTTTTTATTATATATTTATCTTTTTCAGATACAAATATAACAGGAGAGAACTTATTTTGGTTTGTTTTATTAGCCATTATGGGAGTTTTTACCTATATGCTATTTGATATATTAATGGGGCTATTAACTTTTTGGTTTGAGAATAGCTGGGGACTTAACATTGTAAAGCAATCGATTTTCACCTTTTTTTCAGGAAGTATGTTTCCTTTAGACTTTCTTCCAAAAGAATTAAATAATATTTTAAAATATAGTCCTTTTCCAGGAATTGTTTATAGACCGACCACTATTTTAATTAATGGCAGTTATAATAATCTATTTTTCTTATTTTTACAAATAGCTTGGATTTTAATATTTCTTATACTAATTAGAGTAATTTTTAGAAGTTGTGAGAAAGATGTGATAATATATGGTGGTTAAAAAAATATTATATAATATAAGGATAATATTTGCTTTAGTTAAATATAATTTTAAAAATTTAACTAATTATAGAAAGGATTTTTGGATTGGAATTTTTATGGTTATAATAAACATGACAATTAGCTTATCTTATATAGAAATCCTTTATAATAACATAACTAATATAGCTAATTGGAGTAAATATGAGATAATGTTAATATACGCCATAGCTTCTTTAAACATGTCCATATATAGTATTTTATATGGAAACTATAGGAACTTAAAAAGATATATTTTTAATGGAGAATTAGAAATGATGCTGACAAAACCATTAGATATTGTTCTACATTTAAGAATGAGAGAAGTTAGTATACAACCACTTGTAAATATCATAGTTTATATAACTTTATTCTTTTTTTGTTTAAAACAACTTAATAAAAGTATTACTTGTATTATATTATTAAAGATAGTGTGGTTGTCTATTTTAGGAGTATTATTCATAGCTTCAATTGCATTGACTTCGCTTAGTGTATTATTCTATACAAGATATACATATACCCCCTATGATTCTATAATGACTACATTAGAATTAGCAAACTATCCAATAAATATCTTTTCAGAAATAGTAAAAAATATAGTGTTGACAGTTTTCCCTATTGCTTTAATAGGATATTTACCAGCTAACACTATATTATTAAAAGATAATGTAGCTACCAATAAAATAGTAGTTATTATTATATTAATATATTATTTTATATCAAAATTAATATTTAAAACTTCAATAAAAAGATATGATGGGTTAGGGAATTAAGAGAATAAATAAAACACTATATTTGATGTAAGCACTGTGCTTCAAATAGTTACTCTGAAGTTTTGTGTTAAAGTCAGCTTTAAGTGTTTATTTTCACGTAATCCTGTGTTTAAGTAATCCATAGTGATGATTCTCTGTGTATATTTTTTTTAAGCGATTAAATCATAACACAGAATGATCCACTATGGATTTTTTTTAGCATAATGTAAGCAAGTTTCACTATATAGTTATTTTATATAATAAAAAGAATATACTAATGAATGAAAAGAGTATTTTAATGAAGGAATAAATTCACCATCATAATCTTTTAAATATAAAAACAAAATATTTATTGCAAAAAACAAACTATTATGTGATAATTTGATTGTAAAGAGTATTATATATTATAGGGGGAAGAAATATGGGATTAAGCAGTCTATCATATTTAAATTTAAAAGTAAAACATGCATATGAAAATTTACCAGAGGCAAAGCTTATAGAAGACGCTTTAAAAAATGGAGAAGGATGTCTTTCAAAAAGTGGCGCATTAGTTGTTGAAACAGGCAAATATACAGGACGTTCACCTAAAGACAGATTTATAGTAAGGCAAAAGAGCATTGAAGATAAAATAAACTGGGGAGACTCAAATCTTCCTATCGATGAAGACGTTTTCGACAATCTTTATAAAAAGGTTTTATCTTACTTAGAAGATAAAGATGCCTACATTTTTGATGGCTTTGTAGGAGCGGAAGAAAAGTACAAGCTATCTGTAAAGGCAATATGTGAATATGCATCTCAGGCACTTTTTGCAAGCCAATTATTTAGAAGATATGACAATTACGATAAAGAATTTTTAGAGGAGCCTGATTTTACAGTAATTTCAGCTCCAGGATTTAAAGCTGATGGCAAAAAAGATGGAATAAACTCAGAAGCTTTTATATTGGTGAATTTTGATAAAAAAATAGTTTTAATAGGTGGAACTCAATATTCAGGGGAAATCAAAAAGTCTATGTTTTCCGTTATGAATTTCTTATTACCTTTAAAGGGAGTATTCCCAATGCATTGTTCTGCTAATGTAGGAGAAAATGAAGACGTAGCAATATTTTTTGGACTATCAGGAACAGGAAAGACTACTTTATCCACAGATCCTAAAAGAAAACTTATAGGAGATGACGAGCATGGTTGGTGGGATGAGGGAGTTTTCAATTTTGAAGGTGGTTGCTATGCAAAAACCATTAGCTTAGATAAAGATAAAGAAAAAGATATATATGAAGCTATAAGATTTGGTGCTTTATTAGAAAATGTTGTTTTAGACGAAAATAGAATCCCAAATTATGATGATGATAGCCTTACAGAAAATACTAGGGCAGCTTACAACCTAAGCCACATTGATAACATACAACCAGGAGGTAAGGGTAAAAACCCTAATACTATTATATTCTTAACAGCAGATGCCTTTGGTGTATTGCCTCCAATTTCAAAGCTATCTAAAGAAGCAGCTATGTATCACTTTATGTCTGGATATACTAGCAAGTTAGCTGGCACAGAAAGAGGAATTAAAGAACCACAAGCTACATTTTCTGCATGCTTTGGAGAGCCTTTTATGTTAATGAATCCAGCAGTATATGCTAAACTTTTAGGAGAGAGAATAGATAGAAGCGAAGTAGATGTATATCTTATTAATACTGGATGGTGTGGTGGTTCTTATGGTGTAGGTTCTAGAATGAAGCTACCATATACAAGAGCTATGGTTACAGAAGCTATAGAAGGTGGATTAAAAAATACTAAATGGGAAGAACACCCAATATTTAAGGTGATGATGCCAAAAGAATGTAAGGGTGTGCCAAGTGAAATATTAAATCCAATTAATTTGTGGGAAGACAAAGAAAGTTATAATGAAAAGGCTATAGAGCTTGCTAAAAAGTTTAATAGCAATTTTAAAAAGTTTAAAGAAGTTTCTGATGATATAGTAAAAGCGGGCCCTACTATAAAATAAAACATTTATTAAATTTTAATATAAAAAGTCTCTTCAAAATATTTTGAAGAGACTTTTTATAATAAGTTTAAATAAATCTAATTACTATAGGAAAATTTAAACTTTTAGTATATAATTTTATCATAAAATAAAATTTAAATAAAAAATTAAGTGAGGTTTTAATTTATGAAATCTGCAATGAAAAAAGGGATATTAATTTTGATTATAATGTCTTCTTTTGGTGTTTTTGTTTTTGGTTGTAAAAATAATGCAAGTAAATCAAAAGGGGTATTAGTAGAAAAGTGGGATAACATTTACACAGGTACAAATATAAAATTTTATAATGAAGCTTTTCAAACCGATTATTTAAAAAGTTTATCACATGAATATGAATTATCATCTAAAGTAGATGGGGTAGAAAAAGACATGGATAAGGCTCTAAAAATATTGGAGTGGACCCATGAAATGTTTGAATTTAACAAAGGTAGTATAAGTGGTAAAGAGGATGCTAAATCAATAATGGATACTCTAAAAGATGGTAAAAAGGCTTCTGATCAAGATATGAGTATAGTTTTTACCCAAGCTTTAAGAGCTGTTGGTGTACAAGCAAGAATTGGTGAGTTTAAAGTTAAAGATAGCCAGTTTAACAAAAAAGATTCATCCTTTTACATATCAGAAGTTTGGAGCAAAGACTTAAATAAGTGGGTAGCTATAGATGTGGCTAATAATGCATGCTTTTATAAAGACGACATTCCATTAAGTGCTATAGAGCTTTTAAAAAGTGACATAGATACAATAGGGATAAAAAAGTCAAAAAATTTAGGAAAGTATAAAAAAGAAATGGCAAAATATTTATATTCTTATTCTATACCTATAGACAATAATTTTATTGGAATAAAAAAAAGTAACTCATTTATAAGTTATTTACCTGAAGGAAACCTGCCAGAAATAAAGGGATTAAAGTCTTATGAAAATCCTTCTTTGTATGTAAATAAGACTGAATTATTTGAGATAAGTCCTTACAAGGAGTACGCTAATGATAAAAGCGACGACAAGTCTACCTTTATTCTTATGAAAAAAGATCCTCTTACAGATAAAAATGAAGAGTTGCAATTTGTAGTTGGTGCATTTAAAGACAGTTCTATGGTAAAGGAATATTATGCTAGCATAAATGGGCTGGAGTACTACAAAGTTAACCAATACTTTGATTTAAAACTAAAAATAGGGGAGAATAAAATAACCCTTTCAGAAGATGGAAAGACACCTATAAGAGAAATAATAATTAATTACAAAAAGTAATTATAAAAATAAGTATTTATAAAGAATATACTAAGGATGTGAATCTCTAGTATATTCTTTATTTAATTTCATAACATGAAATAAAGATAAACAATATTGATTCTTATTATCAATTATGATATAATAAGAATAATCAA
>CAYYWN010000151.1:0-5637 GCA_964474485.1 uncultured Clostridium sp.
CTTCAACTACCATTATTTGGAGGATTTTTGAAGCGTACGGACAAAAAAATGCCATACTTAGTTTATGTAGTACAAAGTGATTTGGATACCAAAAATGGTATGGTAAGAGCAATAATGGAAGCAGGAGAAATATCTTATGGAGGATATTACAGTGCTATTTATAGTAGAGAAAAACTTAAGTATGTATTAGGTGATGAGCCTAAATTTTTAGATTTAGATATGAACGTTTTATATTATAGTGCTAATGATAAAATAGAAGAAAAAGATGAACTTATAGAGAGTTTGATAGAAGGAGAGGTATTGCTTTCGGAAATAAAAACTATAGAGGATTTAAGTGAAGATAGTCAGCTTCATCATTTGATAAAGTATTTATCGAAAGTAAGCGAATATGCTGTTTATATGGATGTAACACCACCAGAAGCTAGAGAAAAAGGGTGGTATGTATCAAGAGTTTTAATTCCTGAAATACTCGAGATGTGTATACCGGAATTTCCTTTTGCAAATCATCCTAGGATATTAGAATACGGGGGAGTAAAAAATGAGTACCCACATCCTATGCCTTAATATCCTTATATTACTTGTAACTCTAAGTCCTGTAATGTGTGCACAAACTATTATGTACATAATCAATAATGGTGTTATAGATTATAGCATGGATAAGTTTTTAAAAATATTAGCGGCAGTATTGATTATAGTGATACTTTTATCAGCAGTATTGAAGATGGATGTTTTTATGATTAATTTACCTAAACAAAACTATTGGTATTTAGTGGGGCTGATTTCAGTAGTAGTTATATTAGTTATAGAAGTATTAATATCTTACATAATAATATGCCTAAGTGGAAAGAGCGTAAGCGGCATAACACTTATAACAACATGGAAAAAAGCGAGTATTAAAGTAATTGGACTTAGTGTAATTGTTGCACTTTTGGAAGAAGTAATTTTTAGGCAAATATGGTTTAGTATATTGATGAAGGAATTTAAAATGAATATAATACTAGTCATTATAATTTCGGGGTTTATATATGCTATGAATCATATTTTTTTAGGGAAAAAAGTATTAATGCAAAAGTTTGTTACTGGCATTATATATGGATGTTTATTTTATTTTAGTGGGAATTGTGTAATAATACCTGTGATTGCGCACTGTGTGCAAAATAGTGTGATACTTATGAAAGATAGAGGGTAAAGTAAAATGCAATATTATAGATCATACATAATAATAATAATATTATCACTTATACTTACTCTTTTGTGGGCAATAATTTACAAAATACCTCTTGGTAAAATTAAATTATTAAAAAAAAGCTCTGTTTATGTTTGTGGATGGTTTAATATAGAAAAAGACACATATTTAGAAAGCATAAAGGCAACATACTTTGTGGTATTTGGAATAATTGCTATTGAATTATTTGCAAAGCATTTTAAAGTTCATATACATAGTTTATTTTCCTTAAACAAAATATGGTATGGAATATTTTTAATATTAATGGTATCTATTGTCTTAATTGAGATTACTATGCTAATAGGAATTTGGCTTATAGAGATATTGTTTAAAAGTAATATTAGAGAAGCTATAAGTAATATACATTGGATATCTTTTGATGAAAAATATCCAATGTATACAGCTATAATAAGACCTTCTTATATTGTGATCTTAGAAAGTATATTTTTTTATGGGATACTGATGAATATTTTAACCATAAAGCTTTATATTCCATTTATAATTGCATTAATAATTGTAACTGTATTATTTACTTTGGGTAAATTATTAATAGTAAAAACTAAAGAACAGGCAGTAATTTTTGGAATTTGGAACTTTGTATTGTTTTTCACTAATGGATTAGTTCTAGGTTACACAGGAAGCCTTGTTATACCTATTATTATCTATTTTTTAAGCACTAGTTTTTGGGTATTCAAACATTAGAGCTGTTTTTTATTTATATGAAAGGGGACTTAGGCGTGAATATATTAGAAATTAAAAACCTGGTTAGAAAGTTTGATAATGTAATTGCTGTTGATAATATAAGTTTTAATATAAAAGAAGGTGAAATTTATGGACTCCTTGGACCCAATGGTGCTGGTAAAAGTACCACAATAAATATGATATGTGGGCTTTTAACGCCAAACTCTGGAACTATAACTATTTTAGGTGAAGATATAAATAAAAACTCAAAAAACATAAGATACAATATAGGGGTAGTTCCTCAGGATATAGCAATATACGATGATTTAACAGCATACGAAAATGTAGCCTTTTTTGGCAGCCTTTATAAGATTAGTGGAAAAGAGCTAAAACAAAGATCAGAAGAAGCATTAGAATTTGTAGGTTTGAAAGATAGAGCTAAAGAATTACCCTCTAAATTTTCTGGGGGAATGAAAAGAAGGCTTAATATAGCCTGTGCTTTAGTTCATAGGCCTAAACTAATGATAATGGACGAGCCTACTGTGGGAATAGACCCTCAGTCAAGAAATCATATATTAGAATCCATTAAGAAATTAAACCAAATGGGTTGCACTATTATTTATACAAGCCATTATATGGAAGAAGTTGAATCCATTTGTACAAGAATAGGAATCATTGACCATGGAAAATTAATTGTTGAGGGTACTAAAGAAGAATTAAAACAAAGTAGCTTAGAGACAAGTTCTGTTTTAATTACAGTAAACTCAGTAAGTGAAGTAAATGTGGATGAAATAGAAAAAATAAATGGAGTTTTGAAGGTTTCCATAGATAAGAATACTATAATTATTAATACTAATACAAAGATAAATAACTTAGATCAAATAATTGTTTATTTTAATAAAAAAAATATACATATAAATAATTTGGAGAATAAAGGGATGGATTTAGAAACTGTATTCCTTAATCTTACTGGGAGAAATTTAAGGGATTAGAGGTGTAAAGTATGATACTTTTAAATATAATAATTAAAGAAATAAAGCATATAATAAGAGACAAAAAAAGTATGTTTATGATGACTATATTTCCTATCATTATGATATTAATACTTGGTAGTGCTTTCTCACAAAGTTTTTCTTCATCTAATTCAATAGCTAAAGTAAAAGTGTTATATTTAATAAAAGATGAATTAAAAGTAGGCGAAGAATTTGAGAAGTTTAGTAAGGAAATAGAAAAAAATATGGACGTAAGCTTTATTAAAATAGACAGTGAAGATGAAGCGAAAGAGTCTATTAAAAATGGTAAGGTTGATTGTTATATAAAAGTGGATACTGAAGATACAATAGAACTTAATAGTAATAATATTAGAGATTTTAATGCTACTTTAGTAGAAACTTTGGTTAATACTTTTGTTGAAAAATATAATTTGCTCGAAGAAGTTTATATGGATAATCCTTTAGCTATAGAAAAGATAACAGAAGGTAGTGGGGAGTTGAATTTTGTAAAGGTTCAGTCTGTTGCAAATAATAAAACACCTAGGTCCATAGATTACTATGCCATATCCATGTTTACCATGACCATTTTATATGGCTGTTCAACTGGTATTATGTCAATGCTTAGAGAAAATAGTACTAAAACTAAAAATAGAATTTATGTAAGCTCAGCAAGTAGATTACAATTAATGTTAGGTAAGATCGTGGGAGGTTCTATAGCTACATCTTTTCAGGTTATTATGGTATTTTTATGCAGTAAATATATTATAGGAAGTAATTGGGGCGACAATGTTTGGGCAGTTTTATTAGTTTCATTTACCATGATAATTATGTCTGTTTGTATGGGGGTAGGATCCTCATATATATTTATAAATCCAAGTACGGCAAGTATAATTACTAATATTTTAATACCTCTCATGGTGTTTTTAGGAGGAGGATATATTCCACTTAATGTATTTAATAATGAAATTTTAAATTCTTTATCTAAAATATCACCAATAAGATGGACTAATAAATCAATATTTCAGATTATATATGAAAATAACTTTAGTACAGTAGGAAGGGCTATATCAATCAATTTGATTACCGCATTAGTGTTTATTGTTATTCCTATACTTTTGAGTAAAAGAGGAGGAAAGATAAGTGGGGAATATATTTAAGATTTCAAGAAGAATATTGAAACAATCCTTTAGGAAAAAATCTAATATAATAACCTTTTTATTACTTCCTATAATAGGGGTTTTTGTTGCATTAGTTTTTAATACTACAAAAGGTACAACAATTAAAGTTGGTATATCTAATTTAGATATTGGTCATATTTCAAAAGACATGATAAGTACTATAAGTACAAATAAAAAGTTTGAAATAATTGAACTAAAAGAAGAGGATATAAACAATTTAGTTTCTAATAATATAGTAGATTGCGCTTTGGTAATACCAGGGGACTTTAGTGAGAAAATTTATAACAATAACTTTGACAATATAAAAATAGTTGCCATGCAAGGAAAAGAAATAACGGCATGGATTGAAAATGATCTTAATTATTATATATCAAATCTAACGGATATAGCTAAAGTATCTGAAGGTAATAAGGAAATGTTTGATAAAATATATAAAGGATATAAAGATCAAAAACTAAAACTGAATAGTATAAAATTAAATGATGAAAGTATAAATAAGGGAGTAACCAAAAGTAGTATAGGATATCTAATGCTATTTATGATGCTAGGCTCAAGTGTAACTGCTAACTGCATTATAAAAGATAAAGAGAATAGAACTTACTTTAGGATCTTTTGCTCACCTATAAGTAAGGGAGAATATGTGGCTAGTAATGTATTAGCTAGCTTGGTGATAATTTTAATGCAAATAGCTGTAATATTAATTATTTCAATAGGAATTTTCAAGTTAAACTTTTATATTAATATTGTAACATTAATTATAATCCTAGTTAGTTTTGGTTTAGTTTCAATAGGTTTTGGTATAATAATGGCAGCATTTTCAGAAAGTACAGCCCAATCATCACAAATTTCTAACATTTTCATATTGCCAACATGTATGCTTTCAGGTTGTTTATGGCCTATTGAATTTATGCCTAAGTTTCTACAAAGCTTTGCTAATATCTTTCCACAAACTTGGGTTTTAAAAGCAGTAGAAGACCTTCAACATGGAATGACATTATGGCAAGTTCAATCTTACATATGGGTAACTATAGCTTTTGCATTTGTGTTTTTTCTAATTGGAATAATAAAATTTAAAACAGATGAGAATTTAAAAAGATTTGTGTAAGGTTTATTAAATAAAAAGTTCTTATATTTTAAAGAAATGAATAGAAAGATACTTGTTATTAGGTGAAGCTTAAGACCTCACCTAATAACATTTTTATTATAAAAAATTAAAGCATATACAAAGTTTTAATCTCATTATAGGTACAGTAAACCGTGTTTTTTTAATAAAAGATAGATTCATTAAGCTATATATTGTATACTTATATAGGTTTTAAAATATATATTAAAGGAGATAAAAGTAATGATGAGAACTTTAGGTACCACAGCAAGAGGGATTAGGACTCCTATTGTAAAAGAAGGAGACGATCTTCCACAAATAGTTGTTGAATCTCTTTTAAAGGCAGTAAAAAGTGAAGGACTTACGCTTCAAGACAATGATGTTGTTGGAGTTACAGAGTCATTAGTAGCAAGGGCACAAGGAAACTATGTAACCCTTCAGGATATTGCAAATGATGTT
>CAYYWN010000152.1:0-5626 GCA_964474485.1 uncultured Clostridium sp.
TGTTTATCAAAAGATATTGATATGGATGATACAAAATGTTGTAATGAAAATTATTTAGATATATATGCATTTGCAATTATAACAAATAGGTATCAACAAAATGAAAATTCAGAAATTGAAAGATTAAATTATTTTAAATTAAGTAAAGTTAATTTGATTCAAAATGAATTATTATTTAATTTAAATGATGAACAAAAAGAAACTGCACCAAAATATAGAAAATCAAAAATTAATAATGATATAATAATTAAAGTCTGTGGTCATAAATGGCTATAACTACGTATAATTGTATAGAGGCATTATAAAAATCAAATGAAATAATATTTATTGTCATAATATTAATTAAGATAAGAGGTGAAAGTATGAGGTTTAATAGACTTTTCGGTCTTCTATTTACTGTTATATTTATTATAATTTTATATGTAATAATAATTTTAGCATTAAGAATAATGTATAAGGACGTAAAAAATGGTGGAACGAAAAAGCAATCAGGTAAGTCACTAGGACTTGTGGTAGAAGAACCAGGAGATAATCTTGCTTTAAAAAAAGGAAGTGTAATACCTATAAGGGGATCTATTACCTTAGGCAGAACAGTGGATAATAACGTGGTTTTGTCTGATAAATATGTATCAAGTACACATGCTAAGATTTACTCTAAAAATGATAAATACTTCTTAGAGGATTTAAAAAGCACTAATGGAACTATACTTAATGGAGTAAAGGTAAATGGTATCATACAAATATCTGTAGGTGATCAGGTTCAGATAGGAAGTTTAACTTTTAAAGTTATAGGATAATAAAAAGATTACAAGTTATATGTAAAAGAAGGTGGATATGTGGATAGTATTAAAGATGAAAGAAAGCTATTGTTGCTTACCTATTTATTGTGCATGGCATTTTTTGTTAACTTAGGATTTTTAAAAGATCCTTTTGATACAGGTGCTTTAATTATGGGTGGAATTTTATGCATTCTTATTGGGTATGCTTATTTTATAATAAGAAAGTTCTTCAAAGAGGGAGATAAGTTCATGCTTATTTTTGCCTGTCTCTTATCTGTTATTGGTATTGCTATGTTATATAGATTAAAAAGTGCTGATGCAATTAAGCAGACGGTTTGGTTCGCTATTTCAATAACTACCTATATATTGGTAGTGGTTTTATTACCTGATCTTAAAACTTTTTCAAAGTATAAAAATGTATACATGATAGGTACTTTGATTTTTATGTCTATGGCTACATTTATAGGTACAGAAGTATACGGAGCTAAAAACTGGGTAATTATAGGACCAGTTAGCTTTCAACCTTCAGAGGCTGGAAAGCTATTTTTAGCAGCTTATCTAGCATCTAGCTTGAAGGATTATAAAACCTTTAAGGACTTAATAAAGCCAGCTATAGTTGTAGTTATATCTCTAGCTTTTATGGTATATCAAAAGGACTTAGGTTCTGTGCTAATTTTCTTTGGGATATCAATAACTATGCTTTATATGGCTACTTCAAAATTAAAATATATTATAACTACATTTATACTATCTATTATAGGGTCTTTAGCTAGTTATAAGATATTTCCCCATGTAAGAAAGAGAATTATGATATGGCAGGATCCATGGAAGTACGCAAGTGATGAAAGCTTTCAAATAATTCAAGGGCTATTTGCTATATCTTCAGGGGGATTATTTGGTTCAGGATTTGGGCTTGGGCTTCCAGGACTTGTACCTGTACGTACTACAGACTTTATATTTGCTGTAATATGTGAAGAGCTAGGAGTTATAATGGGATTTGGTATTATAATATTGTACTTTTTACTTTTTTATAGGTGCATGAGAACTGCTATATATGTAGATGATAGATTTTCACAGCTTATTACAGTAGGCTATAGTGCGATGATAGCAAGCCAGGCTTTAGTAATAATAGGTGGAGTTATGAATGTGATACCATTAACAGGAATAACCCTTCCTTTTGTAAGCTATGGAGGGAGTTCTATGCTAACTATGTTTTTTGCTTTAGGTATAATACAAAAGGTGTCAGAGGAGGGATAGCATGAAAAATCATAGAAGGGATGAAATTTTTAAAAATATTAGAAATATATTAGTGATTTTCTTATTATGCTTTTTGGCACTTATAACCTACATAGCATATTTCACGGCTATTAAGGCACCGGATATAGCAAGTAAGCCAGAAAATAAAAGAATGCAGGCTAAAAGAAATGAAGTTTTGCGTGGAACTATATATGATAGAAATATGACAAATTTAACTAAAAGTGAGAGAAAAGATGCTACTACACAACTGAGGGAATATACTGGAGCAGCCATGTTTGTTCATGCCTTAGGGTATTCAGATATAACCTATGGACTTACAGGCCTTGAAAAAGAATATGATGAAGAGCTTATGAGTGACAGTAGACTTTCTGTAGACTATGAAGCATTAAAAAATTACTTTAAAAATAGAGAATTTATGAAGATATTTGGTAAAGGAAAAGAAAAGGTGGGTAATGGGGTAGTTACTACCTTAGATTATAATATTCAAAAGGCAGCTTACGATGTACTTGGCAATGAAAAAGGATCTATAGTAGTATTAAACGTTAAAACAGGAGAGGTTCTGGCTATGGTATCTAAACCGGCTTATGATCCTAATGATTTAAAGGGAATATGGGACTCAATAGCAAAGGATGAAGAAAATACACCTATGTTAAATAGAGCAGTTGCAGGACTTTATGCCCCTGGATCTACCTTCAAAGTAGTAACCACAGCTAGTGCATTAGAAAATCTTCAAGGGGTTACACAAAGAGTTTTTAAAGATGAAGGAAAGCTTGTATTTAATAGCAAAGATTCTTTAAGTAACTTAAAGAATGTTGCCTTTGGAGACTTAAAGTTAGATTCTGCATTTAGATATTCAAGTAATGTGGTTTTTGGCACCTTAGCTTTAGATTTAGGTAATTCTAAGTTGAAGGATACTGCTGAAAAGTTTTATTTTAATAAAAGTATACCTTCAGATGGCTTTATAATGAATAAGGGAAGATTTCCAGAACTTAAGAAAGATGAGAAAGGAAACATTGCTCAAACAGGTATAGGACAGAGTAGTATTTTAGCAAGTCCTATGCAAATGGCTTTAGTTGCAAGTACTGTTGGAAATAATGGTGTGATGATGAAGCCTCATTTAGTTAAAGGTATAGTAAACCCAGAAGGGGCTAAGATAAAAGATATAGAAGGTGAGTCCCTTGGTAATATTATACGAAAGGAAGATTCTCAAATTATAAGAGATTATATGAGATCTGTTATAACTGGTGGAACAGGTGGTCCTGGAGCCTTTGATGGCACTAATGCTGCAGGTAAAACAGGTACAGCAGACTATAAAGATAAAAATGGAAATGATGCACCTCCACACTCTTGGTTCATTGGATTTGCTCCTTATGAAGAGCCAGAGGTTGCTATTGCTGTAATAGTAGAAGGTGGAGGAGCTGGAGGAGGAAAGGCAGCTAAGGCAGCTGGAAAAGTTTTGAAGACAGCCCTTTCTAAATAGTGTTAATAATTTAAGGACTGCGCTTTAGATTAGAGGTGATTAATAATGTTTGATTTTGAATATCAACTTAAGATATTACCAGATAAACCTGGAGTTTATATAATGAAAAATTCTTTAGGTGAGGTATTATATGTAGGTAAGGCAAAGGTACTTAAAAATAGAGTAAGGCAATACTTTCAAAGCTCAAAGAACCATTCTGAAAAAGTTAAGGTTATGGTAAGTCATGTGGCTGAGTTTGAATATATAGTGACAGATTCAGAAATGGAAGCTTTAATATTGGAATGTAACCTTATTAAAAAATATAAACCTAAATATAATATATTATTAAAGGATGATAAACACTATCCCTTTATAAAGATAACTACTAATGAAGAATTTCCAAGGGTTTTTGTAACAAGGAGCATGGCAAAGGATGGTAACAGATATTTTGGACCATATACAGATGTATCAGCAGTATATGAAACCATAGAACTTATACAAAAGATTTTTCCTATTAGGAATTGTAAGCTTACAATAAAGGAAGATGGGGTTAAGTATAGACCTTGTTTAAACTATCAAATAAAGCTTTGTACAGGACCTTGTGCAGGTTATATTAGTAAAGAAGATTATAAAAAGCTTATAGGTGATATAATTGACTTATTAAATGGCAAGAATAATAAGATAGTTCAAGAATTAAAAAATGAAATGAACACAGCTGCAGAAGAACTGAAATTTGAAAAGGCGGCATCAGCTAGAGATAAGATGCTAGCAGTAGAAAAGATTGCAGAAAAACAAAAGATATTCCTAGGTCACTTTGAAAATGAAGATTTTATAAATATGTATGGGGACGAGAAAGATACTTGCATGCAGATATTCTTCTTTAGAGAAGGAAAGCTAATTGGGCGAGAGCACTTTATGCTTGAAGACACTGCAGGGTTTAAAAATTCAGAGGTAGTATCACAGTTTATAAAAAGCTTTTATGGAGGCACTGCACACATACCTAAAAGTGTTTATGTACCAGAGATAGAAGATGGAGAACTTTTAGAAGAATGGTTATGCATAAAAAGAGGGAGCAAAGTTGAGCTTAAGATTCCTCAAAAGGGAGAGAAAAAGCGACTTTTAGATATGGTAGAAAAAAATGCAAAGCTCACATTAGAGCAATTTAAGTTTAAAATCTTAAGAGATAAAGAAATCCATAAGATTGCACTTACAGAGCTTGCAGATTTATTAAATTTAGATTACATTCCACATAGAATAGAAAGCTATGATATTTCAAATATACAAGGTATGGATTCTGTTGGAAGTATGATAGTTTTTGAGGATGGTAGAGCTAAAAATAGCGATTACAGAAGATTTAAAATAAACTCTGTAAAGGGTGCTAATGATTATGAAAGCATGAAAGAGATACTAACTAGAAGATTTCATCGAGGACTATCAGAGGTTAAAAGCATACAAGAAAGAAATATTAAGTTAAGTGAAGCTAAGTTTCATATATTTCCTGAAATCATAATGATGGATGGAGGAAAAGGACAGGTAAATATAGCTCTTGAAGTGTTAAAAGATCTAAATATAAATATTCCAGTTTGTGGTATGGTTAAAGATGATAATCATAAAACAAGAGGACTTATATTTAACAATGAAGAACTAATAATACCATTAAGTTCTAATGTGATGCAACTTATAACAAGGATGCAAGATGAAGTACATAGATTTGCAATAACTTATCATAGGACTTTAAGAGATAAAAGAATACTCCATTCTATATTAGATGATATACCAAACATAGGAGATAAAAGAAGAAAAGAACTTCTTAAAAAATTTAAAGGAATTGAAAATATTAAAAATGCAACCTATGAAGAGCTTATAGAAACTCCATCTATAGATAAAAAGGCTGCCATAAGTATTCTAGAATTCTTTAAAAGTCAAAAATAGCTAAGCAGGAGGAAATTAATGAAATACGTTTTAGATACACATACGCATACAATAAAAAGTGGGCATGCATACAGTACTATTTTAGAAAATGTAAGATGGGCAGCACAGCAAGGGCTTAGGCTCTTATGCACAACAGATCATGGGCCTAAAAGGCCAGGAGGACCTAATGAATTTTATTTTGCAATTCTTAGAGTTTTAC
>CAYYWN010000153.1:0-4148 GCA_964474485.1 uncultured Clostridium sp.
GAGGGCGAAGGGTTAAAAGCTCATGAAAATAGACTTATGGTAGAACTTTATGAGGTTCTTAAAGTAAAGATAGAAGAATTTAATATGGAAAGTCTTTTATATGAAATGGAGCTTCCTTTAACTAAGGTCTTGTCACATATGGAAGAAGAAGGCTTTAGAATAAATAGAGATATGTTAGATAAGTTAGGTGAAAAATTTAAGCTAGAATTAGCTAAGGTTCAAAAGGAGATATATGAGTTTTCAGGAGAAGAGTTCAATATAAATTCACCAAAGCAGTTAGGAAAGATATTGTTTGAAAAGTTAGATTTACCTGTTATAAAAAGGACGAAAACAGGATATTCAACTAATGCTGAGGTTTTAGAAGCCTTGTCAGAAAAGCATCCTATTATCAATAAAATAACTTATCATAGGCAATTAGCTAAGATATATTCAACCTATGTAGAAGGATTAAAATCTGTAATTGACAGTGATGATAAAATACACTCAAGCTTCAATCAAACAGTTACTACAACAGGTAGGCTGTCTAGTACAGAACCTAACCTTCAGAATATACCTATAAAGTACGAGATGGGTAGGGAGATAAGGAAGGTATTTGTATCTGAGAGTGAAGACTCTGTCATATTATCAGCAGATTATTCACAAATAGAACTTAGAGTGCTTGCTCATATTTCAGGTGATGAAAATTTAATTTCCGCTTTTAATGAGCATAGTGATATACATACAAAGACAGCTTCAGAAGTATTTAATACTCCTATGGAAGAGGTGACGCCGCTTTTAAGAGGCAGAGCTAAGGCTGTAAATTTTGGTATAGTATATGGAATAAGTGACTTTAGCCTATCGAAGGATTTGAAAATTTCAAGAAAAGAAGCAAAGCAGTATATGGATGCTTATTTTGAAAGATATCCTAAGGTTAAAAAGTACATGGAAGATATAGTTGTTATGGCTAAAAAGGATGGATATGTAGCTACTCTTTTAAATAGAAGAAGGTATATACCAGAAGTGAATGCATCTAATATGATAGTTAGATCATCAGGAGAAAGACTTGCTATGAATGCGCCAATACAGGGAACAGCTGCAGATATAATAAAACTTGCCATGGTAAATGTGCAAAAAGAATTATATAAAAGGAATATGAAAAGTACACTAATACTTCAAGTTCATGACGAACTTATTTTAAATGTTTATAATGATGAATTAGAAGAGGTTAAAGATTTAGTTAAAAAGGAAATGGAAGAAGTATTAGAGCTTTCCGTAAGATTAGAAGTAGATATAAATGTAGGTGAAACTTGGTATGAAGCAAAATAGATAGTAGATATGTTTATAAAACTTAGTAATTTAATTATGTTTAGCTAATAAATAATATTAAAGGGAGGCGCCACCATGCTAAAGATAGGACTTACAGGAGGGATAGCAACAGGTAAAAGTACTGTATTAGCTATGCTTAAAGGTGAGGGATTTGCTTTTATTGATGCTGATATTGTATCAAAAGAAGTATTTAAAATCTATCCTTCACTTACGGAAGAGTTAAAGAGAACCTTTAGTGAAACATTTTTTTTTGAAGATGGTGCCTTGAAACGAAAAGAGTTTGGAGATTATATATTTAAATATAGTAAAGAGAGAACAAAATATGAAAATATTATAATACCTTTAATAAAAGATAGGATTATAGAACTTTTCGAAGAATATGAAAAAAAGGGTGAGAAAGTAGTAATTTTAGATGCGCCGACTCTTATAGAAAATAATATGCAAGATTACGTAGACTATATAATCTTGGTGTGGACAAATAGCAAGGAACAAATAAAAAGATTAATAAATAGAAATAGCTTTTCTCGTGAAGAAGCTATGGATAGAATAAATTCTCAAATGAATTTAGAAGATAAAAAGAAGTATGTAGATTTTATTATTGACAACAGTAATAGTATAGAATCTACAAAAGAAGAGGTCGGTGAATTAATAAGTTTGATTAAAATACTAAATAATTAATAAATCAGGGGGGGAGTATGAAAAAGAAAGTTTTTAAGATTGCGTATACTATAATTATATTTTTTGTAGTTTTAATTGGTTTTTTTTATACAATAAAAAGCGTTATTTATCCATATAAATATAGAAGTTTTATAAAAGATTATAGTGAAGAATATAATTTAGATCCTCTTATGGTTGCCGCAATTATAAAGACAGAAAGCGGTTTTAGAAAAGAAGTAAGATCTAGTAAAGATGCAGTAGGACTTATGCAAATAACGGAAGATACTGCAAGGTGGGCAGCTGAAAAAATGGATATAAATGATTTTAATGTAGAAAGCTTAAAAGATCCTGAATTTAATATAAAAATGGGATGCTGGTATATAGATAATTTAAAAGAAGAATTTAATGGAGATATGGACTTAGTTTTAGCGTCTTATAATGGTGGTAGAGGCCATGTACAAAAATGGCTCAAAGATACAAGATACTCTAAAGACGGTAAAAATTTAAGTTACATACCCTTTAAAGAGACAGATAAATATATAAAAAAGGTTAAAGTAAATTATAATGTATATAAATTTATATATAAGTAATATACATAGAAGATATTAGGAGGAAACTTATGAGAGAATATAGCAGTCTTGATATAGCAAAGGCTTCAGTAAAAATGGCCATATCCTCAAGAAGTGAAGAGGAAAGTCTTATAGAAGGCTTTAATAAAGAGGAAATATTAGCAGTAGCAGTAGATATTGGAGGGAATATAACATCATCTATACCAAAAATAATCGAAAGAGCTTTAGTGGCATCTAAGAGAACTGGTATAATAGAGGATTGCCATGTACATGATGGGGCAGTTGCAGGAGCTACAAGAGAGGCCATAATTCAAATATCATCAAAAGCCAATGGACTTAATGTAGGTGGTAAAATAGGTATTGCAAGGTCTGGTGAACATTTAAGCGTGTGTATATTTTTAAGTATAGGTTTATTACATTTAAATGAAGTGGTTATAGGACTTGGTCATAGATCTATTCCCAGTTTATAACATAAAGTTTATAAATAGGATTTGACATAAAAAATAATATTTTATATAATGAAGTTGTTTTAGTAGTATAGTAGGAAATAGCGTAGTAGTAAGATAGTATAAATTAAGTAGTATAGAAATAATTAAAAACAAATTAATATAGTAAAAATAAAAGTAATGTAGAATGGTAGAATAGTAGGAGAAGAACTTTTATCTTAATAGAGTAAGGTATTTTTTGTGTTAAAATATTTTGTGTTTATTAAGCCTCTCCTTTTAGGAGAGGCTTTTTTGATTAAGATAATACGTAGAAAAGTCATATCTAGGTGAGAACATATCTTTTTATTAACGGAAAACTATATTAAAAGCTTAATTTTAAATCTTCCACTAAATCAATATTTAATGCTACTAGATAAATATATTTAAAAGATAGAAAAAGGAGAATGGTAGTATGGCAGTAAAAAAGGTAAATGTATTTTTCATTTCCAGCATTTTAATCTTATTAGTATTTATGGGGTGCTTAATGAAATCTGTAAAATCAGAGCCTAATACAATAAAATATAAGATAGGTATCTCACAAATAGCAGAGCATCCTGCATTGGATCTTTCAAGGAAAGGGTTTATTGAGGGATTGAATTCCAAAGGGCTTGTTAATGGAGAAAATATAGATATAGAAATACAAAATGCACAGGGTGACATTGCTACATCACAAATGATAGCTCAAAGTTTTGGATCTTTAAAAAAGGATCTTATATTTGCAATAGGCACACCCTCGGCACAAACAGTTTATAACAACACAAAAACTACACCAATTATAGTAACAGCTATAACCGATATAGTTTCTTCTGGAATAGTGAAATCGAAAGAGGATATGAATAATAATGTGGCGGGAACGTCGGACATGGTTCCTATTTCAAAGCAACTTAAACTTTTAAAAACTTTAATTCCAAAGGCTAAAAAGTTGGGAGTTATATATAATACCAGTGAACTTAATTCAGAGGTTCAAATAAGTAATATGAAGGATATAGCACCAAAGTATGATTTAGAAATAGTTTCTGTTGGGATAAATAATACAAATGAGTTATCTCAGACATTAGATTCTATAGTAAACACTGTAGATGCTTTGTATATACCAACAGACAACCTTGTAGCATCTTCTATGCCGCTTATA
>CAYYWN010000153.1:4158-5624 GCA_964474485.1 uncultured Clostridium sp.
ATTTGTTAGTAAGAATAAACCTATATTTGGAGCGGAAGAAGCTCAGGTAAAGTCTGGAGCTTTAGCTACAGATGGTATAAGCTACTATAATTTAGGCTTTCAATCTGGAGTTATGGCAGCGGAGGTTTTAGAAGGAAAAGATATAAAGACTATAAAGGTAGAGGAGCTTAAAGATACTCAAATAGTTATAAATGAACAAGTATACAAGAAGCTTAATATAGATATACCAAAAGATATATTAGATAAAGCAGTTATAGTGGAGGGGGTACAATAATATGGAATTTTTAATTAGTATTTTAGAACAAGGATTTATATTTGGTATAACAGCATTAGGAGTTTATATAACTTATACTATATTAGACTTTCCAGATCTTTCAGTAGATGGTACTTTCACATTAGGGGCTTCAGTATCAACTATTATGATATTTAAAGGTACCAATCCATTTATAACACTTATAGCTTCAATAATAGCGGGTGCTTTAGCAGGACTTGTTACAGGAATACTTCATGAAAGATTAAAAATAACTAATCTTTTATCCGGTATACTTGTAATGATAGGATTATACTCAATAAATTTAAGGATAATGGGAAAGGCAAACGTAGCTATATTTAACAATAAAAATATATTTTTAGATAAAAGTCCATTAATAATAATCACTATCTTTATAGTTCTTACGAAAATTATACTAGATTTATTTTTTAAAACACATATAGGATATGTAATAAAAGGTGCTGGAGATAACGAGACCTTAGTAACTTCCCTTGGAATAAATAGTTCTAAGGTAAGGATATTAGCTCTTATGATATCCAATGCTATAGTTGCATTTTCAGGGGCCATAATGGCTCAATATCAAAGATTTTCAGATATTTCTATGGGGAATGGAACTGTAGTTATGGCTTTAGCCTCTATAATAATGGGACAATCATTTATTAAAAAAGAAAGTAAGATAAAAGCTACGACTAAAGTAATAGTTGGATCCATAATGTATAAATTAAGCATTGGATTAGTACTTAAGATGGGACTACCTCCAACGGATTTAAAGATTATAACAGCGGTTATAGTGGTAATAGCAATAAGCTTAAATAATAAGAGTATATTTAAAAGCATTAAAGGATTTATACTTGTAGGAGGCGAAAAAAATGCTTAGTTTAAATTCTATAAGTAAAAGTTTTAATAAAGGAACTATAAATGAAATCAGTATATTTAAAGATTTTAATATGGATATAAAAAAGGGAGATTTCGTATCAGTAGTTGGAAGTAATGGGGCAGGTAAATCTACTTTATTGAATTTGATTTCAGGAAATATAATAGCTGATAAAGGTACAATAAAGTTAAATGAAGAAAATATAACTCATTATGAAAATTATAAAAGGTCTAAATTTATAGGAAGGGTATACCAAGATCCAGGGAAGGGTACATCGCCTTCTATGAGTATAATGGAAAATCTATCTATATGTAATAATAA
>CAYYWN010000154.1:0-5616 GCA_964474485.1 uncultured Clostridium sp.
TTAAGGATATATAATTAGATTATCCTTCTAAAAGCTACTTTATCTTAAGTTGAAGTCTGTACCTAGAAACAGTTCATTGTAAGGTACATACTGTAACATTGGATAAAGATTGTAATTCTTAATTTAAAGACAAGATTTCATATTAATTGTGAGCTCGATTTAAACTTAAGAGACAGTTTATGCGTTTAAAGCCGTAGAATACTATATTCTTCGGTTTTTTATTTTACAAAAAATATAAAAGGAGTGGTAAGTATGATTAAAAATTATGCTAAAGAAAAAGTAAGAGGTGAGTATTGTAATTTTAGCACCTGAGTTAAAAAGGTGTATTAGAAAATTTTTGGGGGAGATTATTTTGACTGAAATTTTATTATTACAATACAAGGGGGGATTAATTTGAAAAAACTTTTAAAACTAGTTAAGGGGAATAGATTATTATACGTTGCAGCAATCGTTTCTATTGCTATGTCAACATTTTTAGCGATGTTAGAACCTATGGTTATAAAGACTACTATAGATTCTATTATTGGAAATACGCCTTTAAATGTATCGCCGTTTATTGAGAAAATTATAAAATTTTTAGGTGGTAAAGGAGTGATTTCGAGAAACTTATGGATATGCTCTTTGTGCCTTATAGTATTAACAGTTATAAGAGGTGTTTTCTTATTTTTAAGAGGAAAGCTTGCTTCTAGGGCTGCTGAAAATATTGCTAAAAATATAAGGGTAAGACTTTATGATCATATTCAAAACTTACCCTATGGATATCATGTAAATTCAGAATCAGGGGACTTAATTCAACGTTGTACATCAGATGTAGATACTATTAGAAGATTTTTTGCGGTACAACTTGTAGATATAGGAAGGGCTGTATTTATAGTAACTTTTGCACTTATAATGATGCTATCACTAAATAAAAAGATGACAGTGATTGCTATGATAATAGTGCCATTTATATTTATATTTTCTTATGTGTTCTTTAAGAAAATCAAGCATAATTTTGAAAAGGCCGACACACAAGAAGGGGTTCTTACTTCTGTACTGCAAGAAAATTTAAGCGGTGTTAGAGTAGTAAAAGCTTTTGGAAGGCAGAATTTTGAAATAGAAAAGTATGAAAAACAAAATAGAAAATATAGAGATTTAAATTTTAACTTAATTAAATTGCTTTCTAACTATTGGTCTATATCGGATTTGCTTTGTATGAGTCAAATTGGGTTAGTTTTAATTGCAGGTATATATTATGCAAATAAAGGTGAGATAAGTCTTGGAACTTTAGTTGTTTTTAATACCTATGAGGGCATGCTACTTTGGCCTGTAAGACAGCTTGGAAGAATTCTTTCGGATATGGGAAAGATGACAGTTTCGCTTAAAAGAATTACAAGTATTCTTGAAACGCCAGTAGAACAGGAATATGGTAAAGCTTTAAAGCCTGATATTAAGGGAGAGGTAACCTTTGAAAATGTGTCATTTAAATATGAAAAGGATACTAAAATACTTGAAAATTTAAGTTTTAGTGTTAAAAAAGGTGAAACTATAGCTATAGTTGGACCTACTGGATCAGGAAAGTCTTCATTAGTTCATCTTTTATTAAGACTTTATGATTATGACAGTGGTGCAATAAAGATAGATGGTATAGAGCTTAAAGATATTGAAAGAAAATGGATAAGAAATAATATAGGAATTGTACTACAAGAGCCTTTCCTGTATGCAAGAACCATAAAGGAAAATATTATGATAGCTAAATTGGATTCCAGTGATAGTGAAATTGAAAGTGCAGCCACTTCAGCTGCGGTGCATGAGGTTATAAGCTCCTTTGAAAAAGGTTATGATACTGTAGTTGGAGAAAAGGGGGTTACTCTATCTGGAGGACAAAGGCAAAGGGTTGCAATAGCAAGAACACTTATAAAAAATATGCCTATATTAATATTTGATGACTCTTTAAGTGCAGTAGATGCAGAAACAGACAGAGTTATTAGAGAAGAGTTAAAAAAGAAAAGTACAGATAACACTACATTCATAATATCCCATAGAATTTCAACAGTTATGGATGCAGATAAAATCATAGTTTTAAATCAAGGAGAGATCGAAAGTATGGGAACTCATAAAGATCTTATAAGTAAAGATGGAATCTATAAAAGAATATGGGATATACAAAATTCACTGGATGCCTTTAGTGAAGATGAAAAGAAGGCTGCAAATGAATAAAAGTTTTATTCTAGGTAAGTCTTTAAGGGGAGTTATAAGAGAAAAGGTATCAAAGAGTAAAAAGGGGATGATAGAATGGCTAGAATAGATGAAGATAAATCAACACAAAAGCTGGATATTGGAATCTGGCGGAGATTTTTTAAATATCTTCTTGAATTTAAAAAAGGACTTATATTTTTAGCATTTTTAATGGTAGGAGTAGCAGGGGTGGATGCAGTAATGCCACTTCTTACAAGATATGCTATTGATAATTTTATTGTAGGTAAAAGTTTAGAAGGGATAAAGACCTTTGCTATAGTTTATTTTGTTATAGTTGTTTTTCAAGTGCTGAATATAAAACTATTTATAATGCAGGCAGGTAAAATTGAAACTTACCTTGCCTATCATATAAGAAATCTTGGATTCAAAAGGCTTCAACAGTTGTCATTTTCTTATTATGATAATTCATCGGTAGGATGGCTTATGGCAAGGATGACATCGGATGTATCAAGGCTTAGTGAAATTATATCTTGGGGACTTATAGATATGGTATGGGCTTTGGTTCTCATGATATCTTTCATAGGGATAATGCTTTATAATAACGTAAAGCTAACTCTTATAAGTATGTGCGTTGTACCTCCATTATTTATTATAGGAATGTATTTTCAAAAGAAAATATTAAAATCCTATAGGAGTGTAAGGAAATTAAACTCTCAATTAACAGCAGATTTTAGTGAAGAGATATCTGGAGCTAAAACTACTAAAACGCTTGTTAGAGAGGAAGAAAACTTAAATGAATTTAAAGAGGATGCCACTAAAATGAGAAATTCCTCTGTAAAAGCAGCTATGTTTTCTGCATTATTCCTTCCTATTGTTTTATCTATGGGAAGTATAGGTACAGGGTTTGCACTATGGTTTGGGGGTAATAGCGTTATCTCGGGTGCGTTGTCTTATGGTACCTTTGTAATGTTTATTGCTTATACTATACAGTTTTTTGACCCTGTAAGCCAGCTAGCTGGAACTCTTGCAGAGCTTAAAAATGCACAGGCATCAGCAGAAAGAATAATATCTCTTATAGAAACAGAGCCAGATATATGGGATAGGAAAGATGTAATAGAAAAGTATGGAGATTTATTTGATGCTAAAAAAGAAAACTGGGAAAAGATACATGGAGACATTGAATTTAAAGATGTATGCTTTTCATATAAAAATGGAGAAAAGGTACTTGAGAATTTTAATTTAAAGGTAAAGCAAGGAGAAACTATTGCCCTTGTTGGAGAAACAGGTTCAGGGAAAAGCACTATAGTAAATTTATTATGTAGATTTTATGAGCCTACAAGTGGTGAAATATTAATTGATGGTAAAGACTATAGAGAAAGATCCATATTATGGCTTCAGTCAAATATAGGTTATGTGCTTCAAAGTCCACACCTTTTTAGTGGAACTATTAGAGATAATATAACCTATGGAAAGCTTGAAGCTACAGATGAAGAAATTGAAAGAGCATCAAAGCTTGTAAATGCTCACAGCTTTATAATGAAGATGGAAAAAGGCTATGATTCAGAGGTTGGAGAAGGTGGAGGAAACCTTTCAACAGGAGAAAAACAACTTATATCCTTTGCAAGAGCAATAGTTGCAAATCCAGCCCTCTTTGTACTAGACGAAGCTACCTCATCTATAGATACGGAAACAGAAAGAATGATACAAAATGCTATAGAAAAGGTGCTTTCAGATAGAACAAGTTTTGTGGTAGCACATAGACTTTCAACCATAGTATCAGCAGATAAGATTCTTGTTATAGGAAAAGGAAAGATAACTGAAGCTGGAACCCATAGGGAGCTTATAAGGAAAAAAGGTTACTATTATAACCTTTATACAAATCAACTTCTTTTGGAAAAAGAAATGGAAAGTAAAGCTATAATTTCTTAAAGATTGAAAGAGTAGTCACTTATAAATAGTGACTACTTTTTTATTTTTACTGTTAGATTTTTAGTTATAGTGTGTTTTTTAAGGCTACAATTGTATCTATTACAAGCTTTGGACATATATTCGGAATAAGATTTTTTTCAGTGATTATTTCCATTTCATCAGGGTTGCTTAAATCATAGCCTAAAATTTCTTTACACTTAAGAGAAGGATATTTTTCTAAAAACTTTGATTTGAATTCCATTGATTTTTTAATAGCTTTATTTTTGTCATCAGTGGCATGTGGCATATAGTGACCATACTTTAATCCAATTGCCATAAGTGCAGCTGTTACAGCACCACCGGTTTCAGCGCAAAACATTCCGCCACCAAAACAGGCAGTTACTTTTTTGGCTGTAACATCATCTAGATTAAGTTCATCTCTTATTTCACTTAAAACAATTTGAGAGCAGTCAAAGCCTTGACTAAAAAGAGTTAAAACTTCTGTTTCATTCATTTGTATAACCTCCATGGATAAATTTATGTCTCTAAAAAAATAACAATATTAATTAGCAGTTGATCCACCACAACTAGATCCACTGCCAGCGGTACAAGCGTAACAATGGTTTTTAAACTTAATTTGTCTTTTATCAATCTTTTTACCTTTTAAATCTTCAATAGAGCTTATCCCATTTACTTTTAAATCTAGGGCTTGATTAAAATCACAATCATAAAGTTGTCCATCCCAAGATATAGATAGTTGATTTCTGCACATCATGGATCTAAGTGTGGAAGTATTGAAACTATTATATAATCTTTCCATATAGGCTTTTGTATTATTGCTTTTTTCAAGGAATGATAAAAAGCGACCTACTGGGTTATTTGTAATAGTAAAAAGATTATTAAAATCAATGTTGTATTTATTTTTTAAATTCTTTTTATACTCATTTTCCATAGCTGTCTGAGGGGGAGGTAGAAAAGCACCACCAGGATTATAAACTAAGTTTAAAATTAGGTCATCCTTCATTCCATAGCCAAGGCTATTAAGCTCTTGTAGCATAGAAATAGAAGTATTAAATATACCATCACCACGTTGCTTATCTGTGTTTTTTTCAGTGTAGTAAGGTAATGAAGAAACGACTTCAACCTTATTTTTAGCATAAAATTCAGGTAAATCCGTGTAGCCTTCTTTTGCTAAGATCACGAGGTTTGTACGAACAATAACCTTGGCATTTAGATTACAGGCTTCTCTAACAAGCCACTTAAAGTTTGGATTCATTTCAGGAGCACCACCGGTTATGTCAAGTATAGCAAAATTATTTTCTTTAAATACCTGTAAACAATCTTTCATAGTGGATAAACTCATAATTTCCTTACGGTTTGGTCCTGCTGATACATGACAATGCTTACATGAAAGATTACATAGCTTTCCAACGTTTATTTGCATTATTTCTAACTTGTCCTTTGTTAGAGAAAAATCTTTATTATCTATTTTAGTTGAGAATGCGGGAATTTCATTTATTTCATCAAGTA
>CAYYWN010000155.1:0-5609 GCA_964474485.1 uncultured Clostridium sp.
AAACGTAAGTTAACCCTTTTGTTTCCCCCAATGAATGTTATTCCAAACTCTTTCATGCAAAAAATACAATACGGAACTGGAAAGGTTGGTTAAAATAACTGCACCGATAGTGAAGTCATAACGGTGAGTCAAACTATAAACAATAATAATGTCAGAAATTACTACAATAATCCGAAATGAAATGGATTTAGCAAGTGACCGGCCAGTTTTTTCATAAAACTTCACTTCTTTCATAAAAACTTATTTTTATATTTTTAACAAGATTCTTTAAGATACTAAGATTTTAATAACTTAAAGTTAAAGTATTATATTTAAAACTCTAAATTTTTAGCAACATTTTTCATTTGTATACCATGAACAAGGGTAGCACCACCACGAATTGCTGCTGCCACATGAATAGCCTCTGTCATTTGTTCTTGATCAACTCCCTTTTCAAGGCACCCTTGTGTATAGGAATCAATACAATATGGGCATTGTATGGCATGTGATACTGCAAGAGCTATAAGCGCTTTTTCTCTGGCTGTTAATGCACCTTCTGCAAAGACCTCTCCGTAATATGCCATGAATTTTTCCCATAAACCAGGAGCATTTTCACCTATGGTTCCGAATTTCGCTAAATCATCTGGATTGTAGTAAGTATTCATTTTAATCTCTCCTTAATATGTAATATTATTTTCATTGTAGCTTGTGTGTTGTTATAAAAAGTTTTAAAAATATTATCATAATATTTTTAAATTGAAAAGCTTTGAACATATAATCGTAATTGTTATGATTATAAGAATGATTTTAACATATTAAAATGATTAAAACGTGGAATAACTTACATATTGTAATGGTATAGGAAATTTAAATAGGTAATTAATATTTATCAGTTTTCTCTATTTGATATAATCTATAAATTAGGATATATTTAAACGGATATTAGGTATTTTCAGTATGGAAGGAGATTTTATACTAACTTTTATATAAAGATTATCATTTAGGACTCATGCTGAATTCTATTTTTTATTGAATTTTTGTAAGGGCGGGGAACTATGAAGGAAGCTGTTATAATTTTTACAAGAGTTCCATTACCAGGAGAAACAAAAACTAGATTAGAAGATACTTTAACAAAAAATCAATGTGCAAAGCTTCATGAATGTTTTTTAAAAGATATTTATTCTATCTTAAAAGATATTAAAAAAGATATATTTATTTTTTATACTCCAATAGGTAAAGAGGAATTACTGAAAAGTATTTTAGGTGAGGGAATTAATTCTTATCCTCAAAGAGGAAATAATCTTGGAGAAAGAATGTATAATGCTATTTCACTGATTTTAGAAATGGGTTATAAATCATGTTTGTTAGTAGGAGCAGATATTCCAGAGATAAGGAAAGAATATTTAGAAGAGGGTTTTAACTTATTAGAAAACAATAATATTGTACTAGGGCCTACAATTGATGGTGGGTACTATATGGTTGGAATGAAAAAGCCACATAAGGAAGTTTTCGAAAAAATAACTTACGGACAGGGAAATGTAATAGAAAATACTTTAAATAAGGCTAGAGCATCTTTTCTTAAATGTGGAATCGCAAAGACTTGTGCTGATATAGATACTGGGGAGGATCTTAAGGTATTAATAAGTAAGATTTACAATAAGGAAGAGCTATTTTGTTATAATACAATAGATTTTTTAAAGGACTTTAAATTAAACGGGGAAGATTGTGAGGAAATAACTTATGATAGAGCTTAAAGATTTAGAAAGATATGCAAAAGAAAGTTTACTTAAAACTGAGTTGAAAATTCCAAAGAAAAGTGAGATAGTATTTTCTGTTTTAGGAAAAGGAGAACATAATATAAATTATTTATTTTCACATCCTGTTACAGGGGAAAAACTTGTGCTACGTCTGAATACTAAAAGTCAAATATATCTAGATAATCAAATCGAGTATGAGTATAAAACACTAGAATTACTAGAAAAAAGTAAGAGAACTCCTAAACCTTTATATGTGGATTCAACTCGCAGTATCCTACCTTATGGAATTTTAGTAATGGAGTATCTCCCTGGTAGAGCTCTTAATTATAGCACTGATTTAGAAATTGCTGCGAGGTGTTTAGGTGATATTCATAGCATTAATTTACCTATAAATAATCATTTAATTAAACCAAAAGACCCCCTAGTAGCAATTGTTGATGAATGTATTGAAATGTCTTTAGTATATCTAAAATCAAATCTTGGAGATCATAATGTTAAGGAGATAATATTAAACATTACTGAAAAGGCAAAGGATCTTGTATTAAAAAGAAATTTACCTGTAACTAGGAGATGTCTAATTAATACAGAATTAAATTCAGGTAATTTTTTAATAAATGGTGAGAGGAAGGGTAATTACATAATTGATTGGGAAAAGCCAATTTTAGGAGAGCCAGAACAAGATTTAGGTCATTTTCTTGCACCCACAACTACATTTTGGAAAACAGATGTGATTTTAACAAGAGAAGAAATAGATTTTTTTGTTAAGGCATATATAAATAGGGTATCAGATAATTTCGATACAGAATATATTGAAGAAAAATTAAATTACTACCTGGCTATTACATGTTTAAGGGGTATAACTTGGTGTTCTATGGCTTTCATAGAATATCAAAATCCGGATAAACTTATTAGAAATGAATTTACATATAATAAAATTAAAAAATATTTAGAAGTAGATTTTTTAAATGATATAATGAAGAGTTATTTTATTTAAATTTAAACAAATATTTAGAAGAATAAGCTGAGGTGCTAAAATGAAGTTATCTATAATTATTCCAATTTTTAATGAAATTGATAAAATTGAAATGCTGCTCTCTAATATTGCTAATATAAAGGGAGAGTTTGAAGTTTTATTTGCTGATGGTGGAAGTGAAGATGGCACCCTCTTGGCTATTGGAAAAAGGTATAGGATAATACACTCTGAAAAAGGAAGAGCTATACAAATGAATACAGCAGCAAAACAAAGTAGTGGAGATGTACTTCTTTTCTTGCATTGCGATAGCCTTTTACCAGAAGATGCCCTTACTGAGATTGAAGATATATTAGACAAAGGGTTTGATGTTGGGTGCTTTAGGCTTAGATTTAATTCAAAGCATATTTTAATGAGGTGTTGCGGAGTTTTATCAAACCTTCGTGTTAAATATAGACATATTGCCTTTGGAGATCAAGGAATATTTTTAAGAAGAGAAGTTTTTGAAAAAGTAGGTGGATTTGAAGATTTACCAATTATGGAGGATTATAAACTTTCTATGATCTTAAAGGGTAGATATAAAATTGGACAAACAAATGGGAAAATTACTACATCGGATAGACGATTTATAAAAGGTGGAATTTTATCTACCATGTTGAAGATGCAAAAACTACAATATATGTTTCGTAAAGGTGTGGATATAAATATTATTGCTTCAATGTATAGGAATTAAAAGAAGTAAGCATTTTAGAGTGGAATAAGATTGATACTATAAATGTTTTATGAAGATGAAAAAAGTATGTAAGGGTTATCCATATAACAAATAGGAGGAAAGTTCATGAATACAAAAATTGATATTTTAGAAATAGCGAAGAGTCAATTGGCACTGGATTATAATTGTCAGATATCTGATTTTGAAAAGAAAGAAAATACGATGGTTGAAAATAAACTTATCACAGGAAGACGTATATATGAAAGTGATGGATGCTTATTTAAATTACTTTGTTTTGGTGGTAGAGCAATTATAAGCACATCTAAAGAAATGATACCTTGGTGTGAAAAAGAACTCATAAAAGGAGATGCTGCATGGCTTTTTGAATATCCAAAGCTTCGAGCAATAGATAAAAAATTGCAAGAACTTGGACATGAGATTGCTGATATCCATCATTACTATCTTCCTAATGGTAATGTTACAGATATAAAGCCTATCACTGATATAAAATGGTATGATCATAAAGAGATTTTCCAATTTAAAGATGATGAAAGATTTCAAGAGGCTTTTGCCTTCGATAAAAACCATCCAGATATGCATGCGGTGGCTGCCTTAGAGGAAGGTAATATAATAGGCATGGCAGGAGCTAGTGCAGATGGAAAAACTATATGGCAAATTGGCATTGATGTTTTACCAAAATACCGTGGCAGAGGTATAGGTACAAACTTAGTTGCACTTTTGAAAAATGAGCTCTTAAGCCGAGGCAAAGTGCCATTTTACAGCACTGTAGAATCACACATCTATTCACAAAACATTGCTATAAATGCTGGTTTTTTTCCGGCATGGATTGAACTTTATTCAAAGGCAATTTAAGTATGTAAAAGGAATCATCAAGATTATGTAAGGCTAATTAAAATATAAATTTAACTATTTACATCAAATATTAAATGTGATATTATGTATACATAAACAGTATTAAATACCGCTTAAAGTAGTTTGATAAATGAGGTGTAATTATGAATGATTTATTAAAGAAAAAGGTAGATTTAATGGTAGAAAATTATTATGAACTTAAAAGTGCTTTCAAATGGGAGGCTGGTTTAGTACATCATTTTGGAGCTATGATTAATTCTACTAGAGAAAGAACTGTTGATAAGGATAAAATTGAAGAAATAAAAAGGTATATAAAGCTAGAAACTAAATGGTCATCATACTTTAGAGGGGTAAATAGTTATATTATAGCTAATCTTTTATGCTTTGAAGAGAATTATAAGCAATTTTTTCAAAATATGTTAGAAGTATATGATTATATGAAGACAATAGGGTTTAAGAATAGTCACTACTTACCTTTAGCTGCCTATACTTTAGTTAAAGAAGTGCCTAGGGATCAGTGGAATTATAGGATCAAAAGGATGAAGGCATTTTATGACAGTATGAAAAGAAATCATTTTTGGTTAACTTCCTATGATGACTATGTTTTTGCAGTAGTACTAGCTACTACAAATTTAGATGTAGAGGAGACTTCACAAAAAATAGAGAGATGTTATAGTATTTTAAATAAAGAAGGTTTTTATAAAGGAAATGATCTTCAAACCCTTTCTCATATATTAGCGCTTGGAGAGGAAGATGTAGAGGAAAAGTGTATGAAGGCTATAAAATTGAACCAGGCACTATCAAATAAAGATTGCAAATTAAAATATAATGGATTAGCTATTTTGGGAGTATTGACTCTTATGACTACAGATATAGATAAAATGGCCTATGAAATTAAAGAAGTATATGAATATTTATATGAAAAGGATGGCTATGGTTTATGGAGTCTTGATAAGTCTATGAGAACAGTATTATCAGCAAGCTTAGTGTCTGACTTTTATGTAGAAGGTATTAAAAGTGGAATTTTACAGGTAACTTTAGGTAATAGCATAAATGCAATAATAATTGCCCAACAACAAGCAGCAATAGCGGCAGCTTGTGCAGCTAGCGCCGCAGCAGCTGCTAGCTCTTCTAGTTCATAGTTTTAAGGATTTAGTATATTCAATGAAGCATAATTATTTCTAAACTCCTTAGGTGCATGGAAGGTATTTATTAAAAGGTTTTAATTTTAAGAAAAACATATGATTAATTTTTAAAAGCCATAAAATAGTTTATGGCTTTTTATTATTGAAAGATTAATAGGATCCAGAAAGGGTGG
>CAYYWN010000156.1:0-5576 GCA_964474485.1 uncultured Clostridium sp.
TCCTATAGAGTTTAATATACTTAGAGCACCTTCTTTAGAATACCCAGTTAAACTCGGAACTATAACTTCTTTATTATAATTATAACTTTTATCAGCATAAAGTAATATTTTTTTATTTTCCTTTACAGTATATCCTGGTTTGGGACTCATATCATAAATATTGTCTAATTCACCATTAACCTCACAACTTAAATTATTAGACTTTAATACTTTTATAGCTTCTGCTTTTTTCATTCCTCTTACATCTGGAACAATAATATCTTTCAGAAGACTTTCTTCAACACTTTTATTATCTGCATCTGGTTTTATCTGAAGATAATTAAAAATATTATTAAAAACTTGCTTAGCAACAGGAGTTGCTATAACTCCTGCATAATATTCCCCTGAACTAGGTTCATCAATAGAAATAAATACAGTTATTTCAGGATCATCAGCTGGTGCCATTCCAACAAAGGAAGCTACATATTTACCATGTTCGTAAGTTCCACTTTGTGAATTTACTTTTTGAGCTGTACCAGTTTTTCCTGCTATATGATAACCTTCTATATAAGCTCTTTTTCCACTACCTTCTGCAATAACTTTCTCTAAATAGCTTCTTAAAAGTTTAGTATTCGCTTCGCTTACTACTCTTTTTTCCCCATAATCCTCATAGGTCTTATAAACATTATTTTCTTCACTATTCATAATTTGCTTCATTACATGTGGTCTTACCCATACACCATCATTAGCTAGTGCATTAAAGGCTGCTAAAAATTGTATTGGGCTTACTGTATTTGTTTGACCAAAGGATATTGTAGCAAGATCCACATCATTTATAGTCTCAGTTTTCTTAACTATTCCTTTAGCTTCACCCGGAAGATCTATTCCTGTCTTTTGCCCAAATCCAAATGCTTTAATATACTTATTAAGCTTTTCTTTTTGAAGCTTTTGACCAATATTTACAAATCCTACATTACAAGAGTTTTTTAATATGTCTTGAAAGCCTTGTTCTCCATGTCCTGTCCTTTTCCAACAATGTATAGTTCTATTTGCAACCTTAATACTTCCATTGCAAATAAATTTACTTGAATCATTAACAAGTCCTTCTTCCATTGCTCCAATTGATGTAATAACTTTAAAGATAGACCCTGGCTCATAGGTATCATTTACTATTTTATTTCTCCATTTCTTTTGAAGCTCATCCATAGACTCATTTTCTTCTTTAGGTTTATTAGGGTTAAAATCCGGCTTATTAGCTAAAGCATATACTTCTCCGGTTTTTGGATTCATAACTATTATAGATACATTTTTAGCCTGATTATCAATAAGTGCTTGATCTGCTGCTTGTTCTGCAAATTGCTGTATTTTTTCATCTATGGTTAAAAATATATCCATACCTTCAACAGGTTTTGCATATTCTGATATGGTATGCTCTTTATCTGCACCCCTACTATCTATTTCTAAAATACTTACCCCAAAGGTTCCAGTAAGCTCTTTATTATAAGCTAGTTCTATACCTGTAAGTCCATCTCCATCTATATTTGTAGTACCTAATACATGAGCCAAAAAGTTGTTATTTGGATAATACCTTTTAGTATCTGGAGAGACAATCATTCCCCCTATATCCAGTGATTTTAACTTATCCGCCTCATCTTTTTCAATTCTTCGAACTAAATTTGCTGATTGCATAACCTTACCATTAGGAAGTTTTTTATTCAAAACTTTTAATACCTCTTCGGGCTTTATTTCTAAAACCTCTGAAATAGAAGATGCAATGCCCTCATTAGTTAAATTTTCTTTTTTTAAAAAAGATCTAAATGCATTCATATCTAAATCTACCCTATAAACATTTGCACTTATAGCTAGTTCCTTTCCATTTCTATCTAATATACTACCCCTTTTAGCAGAAATCTTAACTTCACTTGTCCATTGTTCTTCTGCTCTTGCCGCATAATCCGAGGATTTTATTATCATTATGTAGGAAAGTCTAGTAATTAAAAGCGTAAGGGATATCACAAAAAAAATGAATATTATTACTATTCGCTTACGAACTATAACTTGATCTTTATATTGAATCTTAGACAAGTATATACCTCCACTGAAGTGTTAGTAGTTATAATTTTAAAATAATATATCCTTTAACTTTTCAATTATGTTAAGTTTTTCTTTATCCTTATTAGCTTCTTTAAAATTGTTCTTTGATAAATCAACCATCATAGCTTTACTATTATCAGGTTCCTTCATATTTAATTGTTTTTCCGCTGTGTTTTTTACACTTTCATAAGAGCTAACTCTTAGTATATCAATTTTTAACGCCTCATTTTCTGCACCAATTTGTTGAATTTGACTTTTTACTGAGGATAAATCTTTTTGTATATTAAATATAATAGCATATCTGCTAGTGAGTAGAATGCCTAAAGCAAAAAGAATTAATATATAACTAATTGCAGACTTTTTCTTTTGATTTTTTTCTTTTGATTTTCTTATTTCTCTTTCTCTTTTTTCTCTTTGTAGTCTTTTATATTTGTCAGTTTTTTCTTTCTCTCTTTTCACTTCTATCATTAATGCATTACTACCACTAATACAACTTTTATGTTTTTCTACTATCAATTTATTCCCCCCTACTTCACTTTAGAACTATTTTTTTTGCTACTCTAAGTTTCGCACTCCTACTTCTACGATTAAGTTCTATCTCTTCCATGCTGGGTTCTATTGGTTTCTTTGTTAATATTTTTATAATAGGTTGATTGTTACAAACACAAATTGGAAATTCTCTTGGACAAGTACAAGGATTCGTAAGCGCTTTAAATTTATTCTTTACAATTCTATCCTCTAATGAATGAAATGTTATTATTGCAATTCTTCCACTTTCATTTAAAGAGTCCACAGAATCTTCTATAGTTTTTGCTATTATGCCAAGTTCATTATTAACTTCAATTCTTATGGCTTGAAAAGTTCTTTTTGCAGGATGAGGTCCTTCTCTCCTAGCCCTAGCCGGTATTGCATTTTTAATTATCTCAACTAGTCTAAATGTACTTTCTATTTTGCTTTCTTCTCTAGCTTTTACTATAAATTCTGCAATTCTTTTAGCAAATTTTTCTTCACCATAATCTCTTATAATCCTATATAATTCATCTTTAGAGTATTCATTTACAACTTCATATGCAGAAAAATCCTTTGTTCTATCCATTCTCATATCTAGAGGTGCATCTTGCATATAGCTAAAGCCTCTTTCTTCGTTATCTAACTGATAAGAAGATACTCCAAGATCCATTAATATTCCGTCGACTTTATCTATATTTAAATTTTTAAGAACATTTTTTATTTCATAAAAATTGCTGTGAACATAAATTACATTGTTGTAATCTTTTAATTTCTCTTTTGCTGCCTTTAATGCATCTTCGTCTTGATCTATACCTATTAAAGTACCTTTTTCATCTAGCCTTTTTAATATTTCTAAAGAATGTCCAGCTCCTCCTAATGTGCAATCTACATAAACTCCTAGAGGATTAATATTTAAATTATCAATACACTCCTCTAATAATACAGAAACATGTTTGAATTCCATAATTTACTCCTTTATATTCCCAATTCGCTCATTTTTTCAGCTATTTCATCATAATCTATATTTGATTCGTTATATTCTTCCCAGTTTTCTTTACTCCATATCTCTATCCTACTCATTACTCCAATACTTATTATTTCTTTGTTTATTTTAGAATATTCTATTAGATTTTGAGGTATTAGTGCCCTTCCTTGTTTATCTAGTTGAACTTCATTAGCACCTGAAAAGAAAAACCTTACAAAAGCCCTAGCATCTTTGCTTGTTAACGGGAGCTTTTTTAATTTTTCTTGTAGTAAACCCCACTCATCCATATCATAAATATATAAACAACCATCAAGACCTTTAGTTATAACAAAATTATCTCCAAGAGTCTCTCTAAACTTTGAGGGTACTATAATTCTATTTTTATTATCTATGGCATGTTGATATTCGCCGATAAACATTTATTTACCCTCCACTCTACTCCATTTTAAACCACTTTACTTATTAATTCTATAAAAAAGTGAAAAAACCTTCTTAAAAAAAATAGATTTTATTTTTTATTACTATAATTAATTAATATATTATAAAAAACCATTGTTGACTTTTCATAATATTTATTGTAGAATAGCAAATGTACATATGGGAGTAGATGAGTGCTGGTGTGCTCGCCAGTCTTCAAAACTGTGTTGTGGTGCTAATACCATCATGGGTGGGTTCGATTCCCACATATTCCCGCCAAAAATTCAAAAAATAAGAGTTTCAGATTTAATAATCTGAAACTCTTATTTTTATTTCTAAAAACTTCTTCATATAATTTCTAATTAAAACATTAATACAATCTGTAAATAAAATTGATTAAGCCTCTAAAATGAAGGTTTACTATACATTAAATCTAAAGTTTACTACATCTCCATCTTTCATTTCATATTCTTTTCCTTCTAATCTAAAGAAACCTTTTTCTTTAGCAGCAGTTTCTGAACCTACTTCTACCAATTTATTATAGCCTATTATTTCTGCTCTTATAAATCCTCTTTCAATGTCGGAGTGGATCTTACCAGCAGCTTTAGGTGCTTTTGTGCCTTTTACGATTGTCCATGCCCTTACTTCTTGTTGTCCTGCTGTTAAAAAGCTAATTAGCCCTAAAAGTTTATAACTTAAAGATACCAATTGATCTAATCCTGTTTCTTTTAATCCATATTCACTTAACATTTCTTTTTTCTCTTCTTCTTCTAGCGTAGATAATTCCTCTTCTAATTTAGCACATATTATAACAACTTCAGAATTTTCTTTTTCTGCATGGGCTTTTACTATTTCAACATACTTATTATTTTGATTTCCAGACATTAAGTCTTCTTCTGAAATATTTGCTGCATATAAAACAGCCTTAGATGTTATTAAAAACATTGCTTTTATAAACTCTTGTTCCTCTTCAGTAGCCTCCATAGTTCTAACAGGTTCATTACCTTCAAGGTGAGCTTTAATTCTTTCCATGAGTTCATATTCTTCTTTTGCCTTTTTATCCCCTGATCTTACAAGTTTTAAAGATTTCTCCATCCTTCTTTCTAAAACTTCTAAATCTGAAAAGATTAATTCTAAGTTTATTGTCTCTATGTCTCTTACTGGATCTTCTGAACCATCCACATGCACTACATTAGTATCATCAAAACATCTAACTACATGGACAATTGCAGAAACCTCTCTTATATGTGACAAAAACTTATTCCCTAAGCCTTCTCCTTTACTAGCGCCTTTTACAAGACCTGCTATATCATAAAATTCTATATTAGTGTAAATTTTCTTTTTAGAGTTGTACATTTTTTCTAGTACTTCTAATCTATTATCTGGTACATTAACCACTCCTACATTTGGTTCAATGGTGCAAAATGGATAATTAGCTGACTCAGCCCCAGCCTTTGTTATTGCATTAAAAAGTGTGCTTTTACCTATATTAGGTAATCCTACTATTCCAAGTTTCATTGTATGTACAGTCCTTTCCCTCAAATTTTTGCTTTTTAAATTATACTCTATGGATAGGTTTATTTCAACTTAT
>CAYYWN010000157.1:0-5472 GCA_964474485.1 uncultured Clostridium sp.
AACCGAGTTATAAATAAAAATGGCCAAGGTTATAACTATGCCAAGAGAGAAATTACCTTGAAAGTTATAGTTAAAGAAAATTAAATGATACTTCCTAATGCTTATATTTCAGATGGTATAAAGGATGGGCAAGAGTTTATTGATTATTCTGTTATGATTAATGGAAGTGTAGCTGAATCATCAAATTATATTTATGATGTAACTACTAAGACCTTAAGATATAATTTTCCTAGCGAAGTTAAAGATGAACAAGTAATAACCTTTAAAACTAAACTCATAGATACTTCTATATTTAATTCTAATGGAGAAAATGAATTAAAGAATACTGCAAAGCTCATAAGCGATTTAGTACCTGGAGGTGTGGAAAGTACAGGTCTAGTTAAAATAAAAAGTACTTTAATAGATAAAAAATCTGATTATACTAAAGGTAATTCTTATATTGATTGGATAGTAAACTTTAATTCTAATAAAATATTATTGGAGGATGCTGTTTTAGTAGATACCCTTCAAAAGGGTCTTGAGCTTGATACTACATCAGTAAAATTGTATAAACAGACTTTAAAGCCTGATGGAAGCCTTGAAAAAGGGGATGAGGTTACTCTAAATCAAAGCAATGTAAAATATAATGCTGAAAAGAGGGAATTTACATTTATAGCACCTTCTCCAATAAAAGAGGCTTATAGCTTAATTTTTAGAACTAATGTGGTGGATAAATCAAATTCGCCATTTAATAACTCTATATTATTTAAAGGAGCAGGAGTAACTGAATCATCAAGTTCAGGCAATGTTGATGTTATATTCCAAGGTGCCGGAGGTGGTGGTATTGGTGAAACAGGTAGTATTAAAGTTGTAAAGTTAGATGAAAATAATGAAAATATAAAGCTAGAAGGAGCTGTGTTTGAACTTCTTGATAAGTATGAAAATGTTATAAGAACTTCAGATCCAACGGGAGCAAATGGAGAGATTGTATTTAGTAAATTGAAATTTGATATAGATTACTATGTTAGAGAAAAGCTTGCTCCAACAGGTTATACACTAAGTAGTGAATCATATAAATTTCAACTTAAAAATACTAAAGATGAAAAGAATATAGCCTATAATTATAAAGATGAAAAGATTAAAGGTGAAATTGAATTCTTTAAAGCTGGTGAAAACAATACTCCTCTTAAGGGAGCGGAGTTTACTCTTTATAAGCTTTCAGATACTTCCTATGCAAGTCCTATATCAGTGGCTACAAGTGACGAAAATGGAAAAGTGCAATTTAAAAAAGTGGAGTATGGAGAATATGTTATAAAGGAAACCAAATCACCAGAAGGATATATTCCTTCTAATGAAATATTAAAGGCTACTATTACTGAAGATGGAAAAGTGGTAAAATCAAACCCTGAAAGTATTTCAAACACAAAAATAAGAGGAAATATCGAGTTTACTAAGCTAAGTGAGGATAAAAATCTATTACAAGGAGCAGAGTTCAAGATTTATAAAGAAACTGATACAAACTTTGAAGCTCCTATAGTATCTGCTATAAGTGATGAAAATGGAAAAGTAAAGTTTGAAGACATAGAGTATGGTAAGTACACTATAAAAGAAACAAAAGCTCCAGAAGGATATGTACTTTCAAGTGAAATGTTAACAGCTAATATAATTGAAAATGATATATCTATAAAAGCAAATCCAGAGAGTATCTCTAACAGAAAAATAAGATCATCTATTCAAGTGGAAAAGTTCGATCAAGATAAGAAGCCACTGAAAGGTGCTGAGTTTACACTATATAATGCAGAAGGTAAAGTAGTGGAGACTTCTGTAACTAGAGAAGATGGAATTGCAATATTTGAAAATCTTGTTTATGGTGAATATACAATAAAAGAAACAAAAGTTCCTGAAGGATATTTAGCTTCAGAAGGTACAATAAAGGTACTTGTAGATAAAAATGGGGAACTGTACACTTATGAAGTAGTAAATAATAGAATTAAAGGCTCTATCGTAATTACCAAGACGGATATGAATGGGAAGCTACTTCAGGGCTCTGAGTTTACTTTATATGATAAAGATGGCAAAGAGGTAACTACAGTAGTTTCTGATAGGGATGGAGTTGTACTTTTTAATGATGTAGATTATGGTAATTACACTATTAAGGAAACTAAGGCTCCCAAAGGTTATATTCTAAGTAAGGAAGAGCTAGAAGTTAAGGTTAACTCTTCAGAAATTCAAAAGTTTACCGTTAAGAATGAAGCTGAAAAGCTTATAGATAAGATATCTAAGGTCCTTCCTAAGACTGGTAGCTTATTTAATTTCAACGTTATAATTATAATTGGATGGGGAACAATTATCATGGGACTTGGATTATTTCTAAAGAAAAATAAAGCAAGATAACCGGAATTTAAAAAAGATCATATAAGAGGCTATGAAGAAAGCAATTTTAGCTTAAACTTCATAGCCTCTTAGATTATTTATTTCCTAGGAAAAGTATTTTAAAGGTATACATAGGTATATATAAAGACCTATTTACATAAGTAATGGACCTACTCTACAAATACACTTACCTTTTTAAAGTTTACAGTATCTATAAGGCCTCTATTAGTTAATCGAAGTTCTGGAAGAACTGCTAGCGCTAAGAGTGCCATAGTCATAAAGGGTGACACAAGATTACAACCAAGCTCCTTCCATGCTATATCTAGTTTTGCTACATCTTTTGAAACAATTTCGGCGCTGTTTTCTGACATAAGGCCAGCTATAGGAAGAGTATTAAGGGCAATAATTTGTCCATTTTTAACAGCTACCATGCCACCACCAACTTTAGCCAAGGTATTACCAGCTAGTGCCATATCTGAATCATTTGTACCAACTATCAAAAGGTTGTGGCTATCGTGGGCTACAGTGGATGCGACAGCACCTTCTTTTAAGCCAAAGCCAGTTACAAAACCTTTACCTATGGTTCCAGTAGCTTTATGTCTTTCAACAACCACAGCTTTTATTATATCTTTAGAGATATCATTTTTAACAATACCATTTAAAACAGGAAGAGTAGCAGTTTTAGCATAAGTACCTACTTTAGCTTCTATAATTTCTATAACACGTATTAAAGCTTTTTCTTTTGATTTGTCAGAAGTTACGATATTGAAATCACTTTCTTCTAAAATTTTTCCAATATTCATTGTGTTTTTTGCAAAGTCTGGATAATTAGATTTTTTTATATCCACACATAGCTTTTTGTTTTCAGAAACTAATTCTCCATTAATTATTACCTTTTCAACAACAACTTTAGTTAAATCTTTAAGTAAAACAATATCTGCCCACTTACCAGGGGAAATGCTGCCAAGATCACGGTTCATATTAAAGCAATCTGCTACATTTATTGTAACCATTTGAATGGCTGTAATAGGATTTACTCCTTCCTCAATAGCACGTTTAACTATATGGTCTAGGTGTCCTTTTGTAATAAGTGTGTCAGGGTGAGTGTCATCACTAACTAGTGTAGCAAATCTTGTATCTATATTATTTTCAGTTATGCTCTTTATAGTTTCCTTTACATCATGCCAGGCTGAACCTTCGCGAAGTTGAACGTACATACCTAAACGCATTTTAGCAAGGGCATCTTCTTTTCTAACAGATTCATGACAACAACGAACCCCTGATGCTATATAAGCATTGAGACCCATTCCCGTTTCAGGCATAGAATAGTGACCAGTAATTATCTTATTTGCTTCTAAAGTTGCAATAAGTTCATGGTGCATTAAATCATCACCAGCTAAAACACCAGGGAAGTTCATCATTTCACCAAGTCCTGCTACACTGTCCCATTTCATTGATTCTTCAACATCTTCAGCATCTATAAAAGCACCAGGATCTTCAAAAGCAGCTGTAGCAGGTACACAAGAGGGCATAGCCGTATAAACTCTAAGAGGTACATCTAGACCATCTTCTATCATAAGTTTAACTCCATTCATACCGAGCACATTTGCGATTTCATGAGGATCCATATATATGGAGGTTGTACCATGTGGGATGACAGCTTTAGCATATTCTTTAACAGAAAGCATACTGCTTTCTACATGGATATGACCATCCATAAATCCAGGAGAGATATATAGGCCAGTAGCATCTATAACATCAGTGTTTTCTCCAATGGTATGACTAGCATCACCAACTAAGGCGATTCTGCCATGGGTAATAGCCACATCCATATTTTTGAGTAATTCTCCAGTGTTTACATTAATTAAATTACCACCTTTAATTACAAGATTAGCTTTTTTAATACCTTGAGCTACTGATACCAATTCTTTTGTAATTTCACTTAACTTGTATCGTTTATTCATTTGTATAGCCTCCTTAAAATGACTTAATATAATCACTCTTAAATAAAGGAGATAATAACCACCTTTAGTCGAATAATTAACGGTTATTCGGTAGAAACTTCCAATCCGTATCATTGGAATTATAAGAGCGCTATTGAAAGAATATCACTTTATTAAATAAGATTCAATGTTAAAGATATATAATAAATTTATGGGTAAACTATTATATATAAATTTCAAAGCTCTTTTTATTAGAATAAATGTCTGATATACTAGTTTTTCAAAGTAAATAATAGATAAGACAAAATATGATTTAAAATAGAGGGGTAACCAAAATAATGATAAATTTTAAGAGTTTAGGTATTAGTGAGAGTATTATAAAGAATTTAAAGCTTCAAGGAATAATAGAACCAACACCAATTCAAGAAAATAGCATAAAAGTTATAAAAGATGGTAAGGATGTTATAGCGGAGGCGCAAACAGGAACAGGAAAAACATTAGCGTTTTTATTACCAATGTTTGAAAATATGTCTTCTGACATAAATAGTATTCAAGGGTTAATAGTTACACCAACAAGAGAGCTAGCTATACAAATAACAGAGGAAGCAATGAAACTTAAAGAAGCTAAAGATTTAAACATTTTGGCTATTTATGGTGGTAAAGATACTGGTGCTCAATTAAAAAAACTACAAGGTAATGTTCACCTTATAATTGCAACTCCAGGAAGGCTTATAGATCATCTTTCAAGAGGAACTATAAAGCTTGATAAGTTAAAAACATTAGTATTAGATGAGGCAGATCAAATGCTTCTTATGGGATTTAAAGGTGATGTTGAAGATATAATAAAGGAAACACCAAAAAAGAGGCAGACACTTTGCTTTTCAGCGACTATGAATTCTGATGTTAAAAAGCTAGCTTATAGATATATGATTGATCCTAAGGTAGTAGTAATTGAGAAAGAAGAAGTAACCCTTAAAAATATAAAGCAATTTTTAGTAGAAACTACAGATAGAAAGAAACAAGATGCTTTATGTGAAGTCTTAGATGAAAACAATCCATTTATGGCAATTATCTTTTGTAGGACTAAAAGAAGAGTTGATGACCTTGAAATAGCACTTTTTAAAAGAGGATATAACTGTAAGAAGTTACATTCTGATATAACTCAATCAAAAAGAGA
>CAYYWN010000158.1:0-5454 GCA_964474485.1 uncultured Clostridium sp.
AAGTGGGTGATAGGACTTTAGATGTAGAATTATCTACACAAAAGATAGTACTAGACGAGAATAAAGCTACTATAAGTAAGCAACAAGCTACTATAAATGCTATGGATAATGCTATAAAGCTTAAAGTGGATAATCAGACCTTTAATACTTTTAAGTCTACCACAGAGGGGAATATAGTCACTGTAACCACTAATTTAAATAAAGCCACAAGTAGTATAGATATATTGCAAAAGTCCATTAAGCTAAAAGTTAGCCAAGACCAAGTGAACACCTCAATTAATCAATCAAAATCAGTTAATTATGGATACGCCTATACCAAAAATGTCATTGTTTTCGGAGAGCACAATCTTTATTACCCAATTATTATTAAAGGCGGAAATCAAACCGTAAAAAGAGACATATTGATAACAAGAGGGTATAGTGAACAAGGACCAGCAGAATGGAACCCATCATTGGCTACCCACCACGGAGGTCTAACATTAAAAATAAAGACTAATTTTGGTGGTTGGGGCGGAGCAAACTATTCATGGGAAATACATGAGTTAGAAGAAATGTATTCTAGAACGTTTGCAGGGGCTAGTAATTGTGGTAACAATATGATGTTTGCTATTTTCTTACGTGGCGGTGGAACTGGTGGAGCAATATACCACATTTATTCCGATCAACCACTAGATAGTGCAACTATGAGTCCACTACCTATACTGCCAAGCCCACAAGTAGCATATAACGGTGAACAGATATTTGAATCAGATCAAAGACCATCTGGAGGGCAGTTATACAAAAGCTACGCCCCTGCACCAAGAACTTTAACACCTGGTGTAGAAAAGGAAATATCAGATAGGAAGTTTATTCAATTAGCACAGAATACCGCTATACAAGTAGGGAAAGTGGACACTAAGATTGACACTAAGGTATCTGAGATAAATATAGCATTAAATGGAGTCACTACTAGAGTAGGGAAGACAGAAAGTGCCACATCTACTGTAGATGGCAAAATGACAGCACTATCTACCAGAGTAGCTACAGCAGAGCAAAAAATAACACCTGATGGAATAGTAGCAACAGTAAGAAATTCTACAGCTTACAAGGGCGATTTAAATGGTAAAGCTAATCAAACGGCTTTAACTACAGCAGAGAGTAAGATTACACAACTCACAGACTTAATATCACACAAGGTAGAGAACAAAGACTTTGCGTCCTATAAGACACAGGCGGCGAATGAGCTAGCGCAAAGAGTAACCAAAGGTGAATTCGGTAGTTATTTCAAACAAAGTGTGGATAGCTTTAATTTTAATTTCAATGGTGGCTCTAATCTACTCTATAATAGTGGTAGACTTATAAATACTACAGCATATAATATGGCAAACTATACTATCTCTAAAAAGATACCAGCAGGTACTACCGTAACAATAGCTTTGAAAGGGGCGCTAGGTGCTGGTAAACAGTATTTTGGCATATACAATTCTGGCGGTATGGGTCCCTCATTCGTACTTTCACCAAGTTACAGGACAAAAGAAGGTATATATATAGCTACCTTCAAGTGGTGGGTAGCTGGTACAAATACTGAACTATGGATTTATCAGATTGACTCAAAAGTAGTAGTTAACAGTACAATACAGTGGGTTACTCTGGTTGAAGGTAATGTAGCTGCTAACTGGGCTCCTTCAACAGAGTTTAATAATACATCTGTAACAATTACAGATGCAGAGGGTTTAGTTGTCAGAAATAATGCCATATCGGTAATCTCTAAAGCTGGTAGGAAAGCTTTTAGCGTAGACGACGAAGGATACATCATGAATGAATGGGGCGTATCTACAAGGGTTAAACCAGGTACCAATATATCTGTATTTGGAAAAATCATGGCTGACGATAAATGTACAACATTACTCAGGGCTTTTGGTTTGTGGCATGAGAGCGTGGATAGTAAATACAACCTACGCATAGGCAGTAAATCTGAGATATGGTTCAAAGATCTGAAAGATGACTTTCAAGATATTCGGGCACAATGGGTAATGGCTAGTCAATTTAGAACCACCTACAATAGTGATGCAGGTGTGATTTTAAGGGATAATTGTGTGGATAGTGGTACAGGGCGTTTGTGGATAAACTGGGGTGGTGGGAAGCCTGGCAGCATATCAAAAACCTTGATAGGTGACGGCATGAATGCTGGAAGTTACGGGGACTTGTATTGTGGTTCTTTGTACACGCATGGTACCAAGAATAGGGTTGTAGAAACAGAGCATTTTGGTATTAGAGCAGTTGGAGCCTATGAAACACCTACGCCTTATTTTGGGGATATAAGTAGACAAATCTTTGAGGTAATAGATGGCCAATGTATAGTACCTATAGATCCTATCTTTAAAGAGACAATCACAGACACAGGAGAATACCAGGTATTTTTCAGTAAATATGGACCTGGTGACATATGGACGGCTGAAATGTATCCTACTTATTTTATAGTAAAGGGTGCTAATATTAAGTTTTCGTGGGAGCTAAAAGCAATCCAGCGAGGATATGAAAATAATAGACTAGAACAAGTACAAATATAAAGGCAAAATAAGGACTTTTAGGAGTCTTTTTATTTTGCGTAAAAACTAAGAAAGAAAGAAGGTTAATAAGTGGATAAAATACAATGGGACAAATATTTAAATCTAGGAGTGGCAGGGGTTGGAACGACTATAACGTGGTTATTTGGGGCATGGGACATAGCTTTAATGGTGCTTATGGTCTTTATGGTATTAGATTATATAACAGGGTTATTAAAAGCATATTTAAACAAAGAGGTATCAAGTGATGTTGGACTTAGAGGAATAGCAAGAAAGGCGTTAATACTAGTAGTGTTAATCGTGGCCGTTTTATTAGATAGACTATTAAATACAGGAAGCTGGGTATTCAGAACTCTAATATGTTACTTTTATATAGCAAATGAAGGCATAAGTTTATTAGAAAATTGTACTCAACTAGGATTACCAACCCCTGATTGGTTGAAAGAGTCACTTATACAGTTAAAAGAAGGAAATAAAAAAGAAATAAAGTAGAGAGTTTTTACTCTCTTTTTTAAATTTTAAGGAGGTTTTTTTATGATAAATGTATTAGGATTAAGAGGTGGGCATAGTCCATATTGTGTAGGTGCAATAGGACACTTACATGAACAGCAGGAAATGTTAAATTACTATCATGCAATTAAAGAGGTATGGGAGGCATACGGACATACTATAGTAGATTGTAATAGTACCGCTAATAGTCAAAATGGGGAACTGTCAGAAGGGGCTAGAAAGGCGAATAATGCCAGTATAGACTTGTTTGTAAGCTTACACATGAATAGTTATAATGGAAATGCTTATGGCACAGAGGCATGGACTTATGGAGAAGGTGCAAGAGCAAATCCATATGCTAAGAATTTAGTCAATAATTTTAAAGAATTAGGGTTTATCAATAGAGGAGTAAAATATAATAAAGATTATTATGAGATGCAGAATATAAATGCACCTAATATAATTTTGGAAACTTTATTTTGCGACAATGCCGAAGATGTAGATAAGTATCATAATATACGTTGGAAACAGCTCGCACACGCATTTTGTAATGCATTAGATAGTAACATACCATTTACACCTCCAACGCCCATAGTAACCCCTACGAAGCCGATAGAAGAAGTTGAAAGTGATGTATTCTATAGAGTAGTAGTAGGAAGTTATAGAAATAAAGATAATGCAAATATAATAATGGAAGAAGCTAAGAATAAAGGATTTAAAGATGCTTTTTTAGTAGCTTTTAAGAAATAATCAAGAGCCTAGGGGAAACTCTAGGCTTTATTTTTTTATTTAAAAATAGTTCTAAATAATTCTAATAAAAGCTTGACATATTATACTATGCATAGTATAATAGAGATATAGAAAGGAAGTGAAAGAAAGGTGCTAGATATAATAAAAGACATACTTCAAATAGTAGTTTTCATACTAACAATAATAAAACTACTAAAAGAAACTAAACCCAAAAAGAAAAAGCGTCCCCCAAAAAGGAAACGCTAGTACACACACAGAGTGAGGGAAATACCCTCCCTTACTCTTACTTTTATTATATCATTAACCTTTACAAATATGAAGAAGAAAAGTTTAACTATAGGAACTGACATAATAGTTTTAATATTGACCAGTATATGGTTAAGTGGATTAGATTTAAACAACCTATCTACCTTGCAAATTACAGGATTAGTGTTGATGGCAATAATGCTTGTATTAATGGTAGCTAAGTTGTTCATGAAAGGAGAATAGCTATGGATGTTAAACCACAAACTGAAGCAAATAAAAAGTGGTATGATAAAAACAAAGATCATGCTAAATATTTAAATAAGAGATCTCACTCCAGAAGTTTTATAAAAAACTTTGCAACGCTAGAAGACTTGGAAGAATTAAAGGAATTAATAAAGGATAGAGAACTCGTATTAAAAGATGAATAGTATTTTTAATGGTAGTCTAGGGAGAGATTCTTAGACTACCATTTTTCTTAGTTATTGTAAATATGTGAATATTTTGTTACAATGCAGATCTAGTAGTATATAAATTAAAATAACTAATAAAACATAATAAGATAATAACAAAAAAAGCCTCGGATTAATCCGGGGTTTTCTTTTTGCAATTTTTACAATCACATTTCAATAATTCTTTTGGGCATACATCTAAAGCACTTCCTAGCTTATAAAGCATTTTCAAAGAGGGTGTTTTTCTGCCCGTTTCCATTTCGTACACATATCCAACACTACTGTTAATCAAAACAGATAGCTGTAGCCGGGTAAGATTACGTTCTTCTCTCCAATATTTTAATTTAATCAAGGCGATTCACCTAAAGCTTTACTTAAAGTTACATTTAGAATATAATACCATAATTAATTGTCGAATTATAGTGGTAAATGTCGGAAAGTATTTTAAGCAAGTAGTGCTATAAGAGTGAGTTGGGTGTAGGCAAACGGTTGTATAATAATATTGCGGAAAAGATTACATATAAGATTAAATTGAATCACAAAAGAGAGGACGGTTTTATGAGAATAAAGATGGTTATAATAAATGGTAAGACAAGAGTGATAATAGAAAAATAGAGAAGTTACTTTAACTTCTCTAAGGCATAGTTTATATTTTTACAATGGGTTTCATTTGGAGTATACCTGGTAAACATGTCGGAAATGAAACTTTGGCTATATCCTAAATAAATTCCTACTTCTCCCCAGGTTCTAGCTCCTAAATACGCCCTAATTTTTATTAACTTATCCAATATGGAAAGTTCCTTCATATTATACAGGCTTAAATACTGTACATGATCAATATTAAAGTGATTGCAAATTATCCTCCAGTAATAATAAGGGACTGGGATTTTTCCTATTTCTATATGTCTTAAGGTTGTAATACTTATATTTATTTCTTTAGATAATTCTTTTAATGTAGTTTTGTTTTTAAGTCT
>CAYYWN010000159.1:0-5411 GCA_964474485.1 uncultured Clostridium sp.
AGCAAGTGATAGCAACGAGTTACTGTAATCTTTTTTAAGGTTTGTACCAAGTTCCTTTATAACACTACTTAATGACCAAGCTAATAATAAAATAACTCCAGTTATAATAAGTGACTTCATTCCACCCACCCATATATCTATGGCCTCACCTATTTTAAATATCTTTTTAGAAATACCCATTCCTATAGCTACTATAGATGCAAGTAAAGCTGCCTGAAATATAACTATAGATGCATCTGCATTTCCAAAGGCACTTTGTATAGCTCTTATTGAAAGTGGAGATGAAGTAATAATAGATTGTGCTACAGCATCTTCTCCTGCCAGTATTGTTATATATCCATTATAATAAAATCCTGCAAAAGCTCCAATAATAAGAGTTCCTATAGGAATTATAGCATTCCATATGCTAAGCTTTATACCTTCTTTTGGTTCCATCTCATCAGCATTTTCTACTAACATAGGATTTGCTGTATCACTCATAACCTTACCTGTTGTCCTAGCTCTTCTTTCAGCCGTAAGCATAGGTCCAAATTCCCTTAAAAATATGGCAGTAAATAAGGTAAATAAAAGTATAAATATATTGTAAAATCTATAAGGTATTGTGGATATAAACATTCCAAAGGCATCAACTTCTTGCCCTATTGCTAAATACCCATCTTTTATTAAACTTAGTTCATATCCTATCCAAGTGGATATAAGCGCAAGACCTGCAATAGGAGCTGCTGTAGCATCAATTATAAAGGAGAGTTTCTCCCTTGATACTTTCATACTATCTGTTACCGGCTTCATTATAGGTCCAACTATTAATGAATTTGCATAATCATCAAAGAAAACCAGTAACCCTAAAAACCAAGTTATCACCTGAGCACTTATTGGTCCTTTAGCCTTTTTAGCAAGAGCTTTTGCAACTGCCTTCGTTCCACCCATTTTTGTTATAAGTGCTATAAGTCCTCCTATGGTTAAACATTGTAATATTATACCAGCATTCCATGGATCTGCTAATGAGTTAAGTATATATCTTACTAAATCTAAAAACGAATAGAATAAAGCCATAAATATATTAAATCCATTTAAATTAAGTAAAAAACAGCCTACTAAAACTCCCAAAAATAAAGATATTACTACGTTTTTAGTTATAAATGCCAAGAATATTGCTACCACTGGTGGAAGCAAGGTGAGCACACCTAACCTTATAGAATTCATGTCAGCAGTTTCAGACACATCAGCAGCTAAAACCACTGTAGATAGTAAACAAATAAACATAACTGTCATTAATAAAATTCTTCTATTTTTTATTTTCATAATAAAACCCTCCCCGTTTTTATGTGAATACTTGGAAGGTAGATTTAATAAATATCAATGCTAGAACCTAAAAAAGGTCCTAGAGTACTCATACTCCAGGACCCTATAATAACAAAATGTTAAAATAAAATAAAGGTTCCGTTGCATGATAGCTCTCCACAAATTAAAATTTGCGACAATTAAACATATATTTTATGTAAAACCAGAAATAGAACATTAAAGCATTAGTTCTACCCTTCGGCGATAACTCCTTTTACCTTACATCATAGTGCTTAACTTAGTAAAGTTACTCTTAGATACCGCGCCTCTATCACAACCATATTCACTTTATACATATTTATACACTATGTTAGAGAGCTTGTCAATGTAAATTTTTGTGCATTTTAAGTTCTTTTACAGTATTTTTTAATAAGGGGTATATAATTACTAATTTATCTTCAAACTTCAAATGTCTTTAATCATAATGCAATATACCTTTTTAAAAGATCTTTCCCCATAATCTTAATTTATATTTTATAACACTACTCTTTTTCAGAAGACTTATTTAAATTTTCTATAAAACATAAATAATCCAGTCTTTTTAGAACCTTCTTATAACCCTCTTTTATATATTTATTGTTATAAAGATCTTCGTAGCTTATTTTTTCTACGTCTACTTCTAAGATTTTTTTAAAGTTTTCTCCGTATAGTTTAACTACCACAGACTTATATCCTTGCTCTACTTTATTAAAATTACAGCTATCTTCATAGGTATTACAATTTAATATATCATAATTTAACTTTTCTATTATGCCATAAAACTGATATATATAACTTAATTCTTTAAGTGAATACTTATCACTTAAAGAAGACACAATGCAGGAATAATCCTTATTTATAGGTATTGGATATTGTCTTTCTACATGCCCTTTATTATCTTTTAAAAATCTTATACTTTGAAATATAGTTGTACATATATCTAGCCTTACCATATTTGCGTTTTCGCAAAGCTTTTGTTTCTTATGTATTTCTTCATATTTTATATTTTCTTTCATAATTCTATACTGTTCTTCTATACTCTTTTTTGTATTTTTACTGCTTATAACCCAGCTACAAAATGCACCTATAAGGGTACCTAATATAATAGCTAAAGCAGATATAAATGTTCCTACAAGATGATCTGGTATTGTAATTAAGCTCAAAAACCTCACTCCTTGGATAAGTACTACTTATATTTATACCCAAAAAGTAAGGTTTTTATAAAACTATTTTTATCTAAAATTTATTTTTTCTTTTTCATTTATATAAATCAATGTTTCTTCTGGTTTTGTTTCACTTATAACCCTTCCATTTCTTATGGAGTATCTTACCCTTACTTGTCTTCTTATAGCATCATAAGGACTTTCTGCAGGTAATATTATGAAATTTGCACTATTCCCTTCTTTAATCTCATATTTACCTCCTAAATTTAAAGTTTTTGCGCTATTATATGTTATAAGATCTATAGAATCATTTATTTCTTCATATCCCATCATTTGGCAAACATGCAATCCAAAATGTAATACTTGAAGCATATTTCCAGTACCCATAGGATACCAAGGATCAAATATATCGTCATGGCCGAAACATACATTAATTCCTGCTTCATTTAGCTCTTTCACTCTAGTTACCCCTCTTCTTTTAGGGTAAGTATCGAATCGTCCTTGTAGATGTGTGTTTACTAATGGGTTTGATACAAAGTTTATATTCGAAAGTTTTAATAACCTAAATAACTTAGATGTATAAGCATTATTATAAGAATGCATGGCTGTAGTATGACTTGCTGTGACTCTCTCACCCATTGATTCTTCATAAGCTCTTGTAGCAACCACCTCTATAAATCTAGACTGCTCATCATCAATTTCATCACAATGTATATCTATAAGTTTATCGTATTTTTTTGCTATCTTAAATATCTTATTTATAGACTCTACACCGTATTCCCTTGTGAATTCAAAGTGTGGTATTGCCCCTATAGCATCTACTCCAATCTCTATAGACTTTTCTAAAAGCTTTTCTCCATTTTTATATGATAAAATTCCTTCCTGTGGAAATGCAACAATTTGCAAATCTACAAAAGGGCTCATTTCACTTTTCACTTCTGCCATAGCCTTTAATGCTATTAGATTGGGATCTGTTATATCTACATGGGTTCTAACATATTGTATTCCTTGAGCTATTTGCCACTTTAGCGCCCTTTTAGCTCTAAACTTTACATCTTCTATTGAAAGTGTCTTCTTCCTTTCACTCCAACATTCTATACCTTCAAATAAAGTTCCACTTATATTCCATCTTGGTTCACCTGCTGTTAATGTTGTATCTAAATGTATATGTGGTTCTATAAAGGGTGGGAGTAAAAGTCCACCCTCTCCATCTATTATCTCCATTCCACTTATATCAATATTTTTCAAATCTTCATCACTGACCATGTTTTTTATTATTCCATCTCTTACTACTATATTAAATAAGCCTTCTTTTTTTAAAAGCCTTATATTTTTAACTAACATATTAAGCTACCTCCTCTATTTGAACTGAATTAAGTTTATTATGATATGATGTTAATTTAACACTTACAATATACACTGCTATACCAACTAAAACTGAGTTCAATACTGATATTCCTGGTATAAACCTACTTCCTACAACCCCTACAATCCAAGCTAATATAGCGGAGTAATTCACCTTTTCAAAAACATTATCTTCATATTTTTTATATTTTCTTCTATGAATTATAAAATAATCTGCAATTATTATTCCACCTATAGGCGGAATAATTAAATTCAATAAATTTAACCAACCTACAAAGTTGTTATATAGCCATAAAGACATTATTGTTCCTAGTATCCCATTAAACATCACTACTTTATTTTTAGGTATTTTAGTTATGTTAGAAAATCCTAGTCCAGATGCGTATATAGCATTATCATTTGTTGTCCAGATATTAAATCCTAATATTATAATTGCTGGCACAATAAGACCTTGTATCATCATAACCTCTGAGATATCAGATTTACCTGTAACCATTCCTCCAACTGCTCCAAATATAAACATAAGAGAATTTCCTAAAAAGAAAGCTATTATGGTGCTAATCACTCCTATCTTTTTAGTTTTAGCAAATCTAGTAAAATCCGGTGTTAGTGTACCTCCGCTTATAAAGGATCCAACACATAATCCTAAGGCTCCTGCAAAAGTTATAGTTCCTGTAGGCTCTATATTCATAAGGGCATGGACTCCTCCAACTGAATCTACAGCTTTAAATACTGAAAGACTTCCTAAAACCGTGATAGATGGTACTGCTATTATACTTAATAACGTAAGTGTTTTCATTCCGAAATAAGCGCTACTTGTCATTAAAACCCCTGAAATAGCGATTAATAAATATATATTTATTCCGGTAACCTTTTGAAGCGGAAGTGCAAACATAGCAAGTCCTACTCCAAACCACCCTACTTGTGTTATACCTAATATAAATGAAACTAGATAAGATCCTTTTTCACCAAAGGAATATTTGGCAAGTAAATGTGTAGATAACCCTGTATCCGATGCAATATAAGCTAGTAACGCTGTATATACTCCTAATATTAGATTTCCCATTAATACAGATAGTATAAAACTTTTAAAATCCATACCTGTTCCCATGGTTCCTCCTGCCCACATACTAGCTGAAAAGAATGTAAAACCAAGCATAACTGCCATCATGGATAGCATTCCCTTCTTATCCTTTGTTCCTACAACTGTAAGTGAATAGTCTGAATCATAGTGTTCTTTTGATTTACTCATACTTATTCCTCCTTAATTTTTGGTGGAACTAGCACTAGTAAACATGGGTAGTGTGGGCAAAATAAAAACACCTTTGCCAACACTGACAAAGGTGAAATGATATCAAGATATTAATACTTACACTATCCCAAATTCCCTTGTCAGCCTCTCTGGACTGATTTAAAAGTACTAGTTATTATAAATTATAGTACTGTATTTATATATATATGTCAATAGTAATATATTTTATCCGATGACTACCCGCCCTAATACTCCAATCGCACTCTGTGAAAGCGACTATCACCAAATCATAGATTTGGGATATCTGCTTT
>CAYYWN010000160.1:0-5392 GCA_964474485.1 uncultured Clostridium sp.
TTTAGCAACTGTGCAAGCTGTTTTACATGCAGATTGACATGAGTTTGCACACTCTTTCCATCCAGGTTTACTTAAACTATTCTTTCTACTAGACTTGTTTATAGTTTTTATATGTTTCATGTCCTCATCCTCCATTCATCAACGTTTTCTGTTTCATTGTACCACAATTATATCCTTAAATAAAGCACTTTTATAGATTTATCCCTAACATTCCTGATAATGCTCCCATACCCAAAGCAATAATTATTCTGTAAAATGCATACACTTTAATAATATCTTTAAAGCCTTGCATACATCCTGATATAGACATGATTAAAATCATATAAACTAAAGATAATATTATTCCACTAAGCCAACCTTTTTTTTCATTAGCTCTGGCCACATATATGGAGCCATATATTACACTTAAAGAAGTTATTATAAGGTACATAATGGAGCTTACATTACTGTTTATGTCTATAAATCTCATTAGTATAGAATAAAAAATTACCATGATTATCGTTAATATAAAAGATCTTGCCGTACCCTTTATTAGGTTATTTACAAAAGCATTATTTTTCAAAATAAAACACCCCCTATCTATTAATAATTATGAATATAGGAGGTGTTTTATTACATTATTATTCTATTGTTTTATCTTTTTCTTCTATTACGTTAGCAATTCCTTGTTTAGATATTTTAAGTCTTGATCTTTCAGGACCACTTTCAATTATTACAAAGTCTTCTTGAATGTTTATGACCTTACCCATAATTCCACCACGGGTTAATACTTCATCATTTGCTTTTAATTCTTGAAGCATATTTGAATACTTTTTTCTTCTTTTATTTTCTGGAATAAATACAATTGCATAAAATAGCCCTAGCATTAATACTATAGGTAAAATATTCATCAATATTGGTGACATTGATATTCCTCCTTTCTTAAACCTCTCCCCACTCTGTGAGTTTTTGTTTTTTAAAATCACTGAAATAATCGCCATCTATAGAATCTCTTATTTCTTCCATTAGTTTATTATAAAAATATAAATTATGCAATACGCAAAGTCTCATAGCTAGCATTTCTTTAGCTTTAAATAGGTGCCTAATATATGCCCTTGTATAATGCTTACAAGCTGGACACTCGCAGCCTTCATCTATAGGTTTTTTATCTAGTTCAAATTTGGCATTCATAATATTTATTTTTCCGCTCTTTGTGAACACATGCCCATGTCTACCATTTCTAGCTGGCAAAACACAATCAAAAAAATCTACTCCTCTTTCTACAGCCTCAAGAATATTCTTTGGGAGCCCCACCCCCATAAGATATATAGGTTTATTTTGAGGAAGATGTGGCACAACGGAATCAATTATTCTATACATGTCTTCATGGCTTTCTCCTACAGCAAGGCCTCCTATAGCATAGCCATCTAAATCCAATTTAGATATAGTTTTTGCATGTTCTATTCTTATATCTTCATAAACTCCCCCTTGATTTATTCCAAAAAGCATTTGCTTTTTATTTATAGTATCCTCTAAAGAATTTAATCTATCTAATTCATTTTTACATCTAGTAAGCCATCTAGTTGTTCTATCTACTGATGCTTCAACATATTCTCTTGAAGATGGATTTGGTATACATTCATCAAAAGCCATGGCTATTGTAGATGCTAAATTGCTTTGAATCTGCATACTCTCCTCTGGCCCCATAAATATTTTGCGTCCATCTATATGGGAACTAAAATAAACACCTTCTTCTTTTATCTTTCTCATACTAGCTAAGGAAAATACTTGGAATCCACCTGAGTCCGTTAATATAGGTCTATCCCAATTCATAAATTCATGTATCCCTCCTAATTCATTAATTACTTTATCTCCTGGTCTTAAATGAAGATGGTATGTATTAGAAAGCTCCACTTGACATTCAATTTCCTTAAGATCCATAGATGATACCGCTCCCTTTATAGCTGCCAAAGTACCGACATTCATAAACACCGGGGTTTGAATAGTTCCATGAGGAGTCTTAAACTCTCCTCGCCTTACTTTTCCTGTAGTTTTAAGTAATTTATACATCATTTCACCCTTTTTCTCATCACAATTATATTCCACATTGTAGTAATATTATAATAATTTATTAACTATTTTATGAACATAGCATCTCCAAAACTAAAAAATCTATACTTTTCTTCTATAGCTACCTCATAAGCTTTTATTGCATTTTCCTTTTTAGCTAAAGCGCTTACAAGCATTATTAGTGTAGACTCTGGCAAATGGAAATTAGTAATTAATTTATCTACAACCTTAAATTTATATCCAGGATATATAAATATATTAGTCCATCCATTACTTTCTTTTAAAGGAAAACCATCTTTACCTAAAGTTTCTAATGTTCTGCAAGATGTAGTTCCTACAGCGATAATTTTCCCTCCACTTTTTTTTGTTTCATTTATTATATCCGCATTTCTCTTGTCTATATGATAATACTCTGAGTGCATATCATGTTCTTCTATAGTTTCTACCTTAACAGGTCTAAATGTGCCAAGACCTACATGTAAAGTAAGGTAGGTTATATTAACTCCTTTTTTCTCAATAGCATTAAGAAGTTCTTCTGTAAAGTGCAACCCTGCAGTAGGAGCTGCCGCTGAACCACTTTCCTTAGAATAAACTGTTTGATACCTTTCTTTATCTTCTAATGTAGCCTTTATATAAGGTGGTAAAGGCATTTGTCCAAGTTCATCTAGCACTTCTTCAAATATACCTTTATAGTAAAATTTAATTATCCTATTTCCATCTTCTTTAACCCCTGTTACTTCAGCTTTTAGTCTTCCATCCCCAAAATTAAACATAGCCCCTACCTTTGCTCTTTTACCAGGTTTTGCAAGAGCTTCCCAGCTATCGCCTTCCGTCCTTTTTAATAACAAAAATTCTATTTTCCCACCTGACTCCTGTTTTTCCCCTATAATTCTTGCAGGTATAACCCTAGTATTATTTAACACTAAAGTATCGCCTTTATTTAAATAACCTACTACATCATAAAATATTTTATGTTCTATCTCTCCAGTGCATTTATCTAAAACCATAATTCTAGATTTTGCTCTATCTTTTAAAGGATATTGAGCAATAAGTTCTTCTGGTAAATTAAAATTAAAATCACTAACTTTCAATTATTACACCTCTTACGTAAAGTTACTCTCCAAAAAGAGTTGTTTTGTCTTTATTTAAATTAAACTTTTCTAATTTATCTAAATGGATATATGCTTTTTCTGTAGCCATTCTTCCCCTAGGTGTCCTTACTATAAATCCTTTTTGTAAAAGATACGGCTCGTACACATCCTGTATTGTATCTAATTCTTCACCTACAAAATATGATAAGGTTTCTATTCCAACAGGTCCACCATTAAAGCTATCTACTATAGCTTCTAATATCCTATTATCAATTCTATCAAATCCCATATCATCAACATCTAAAAGTTCTAGTGCAAGCCTTGCAGTTTTATAGTCTATACCACTATGTCCTTTAACTTCTGAGTAATCTCTCACCCTTTTAAGTAATCTATTTGCTATTCTTGGTGTACCCCTAGACCTTCTAGCTATTTCTAAAGCCCCTTGCCTATTTATACTACACCCTAGTATATGAGAAGACCTTATTACTATTTCTGTAAGTTCTTCATCTGTATAAAATTCCATTGAACAAAGCACACCAAATCTATCCCTAAGAGGAGATGTTAAAAGACCAATTCTTGTAGTAGCTCCAATTAAAGTAAATTTACATAAATCAAGTCTAATAGATTTTGCTGATGCACCTTTCCCAATAACTATATCTAATGCATAATCTTCCATGGCTGGATAAAGTATTTCTTCAATACTTCTATTTAATCTGTGAATTTCATCAATAAATAGCACATCATTCTCTTTCATAGTTGTGAGGATTGCTGCTAAATCGCCACCTCTTTCTATTGCTGGACCTGATGTAACCTTTAGATCTCCTCCCATTTCTTTAGCTATAATATTGGCAAGTGTAGTCTTTCCAAGACCTGGTGGTCCATAAAGTAATACATGATCTAAAGACTCTTTTCTGTTTTGCGCCGCCTTTATAAATATATCTAATCTTTCTTTAACCTTTTCTTGGCCTATGTACTCTCTTAACTTTTGAGGTCTTAAGCTATATTCATTGGTGAAATCTTCTTCCTTAGATTTTGCAGAAATAATTCTATCTTCCTCCAAAACTTGCCCTCCTTAATTCATTAAGTACTTAAGACAATCTTTTATCATTGTTTCAACAGAATCTGAAGGTTTTAAACTTTTAAGAGCACTTTCTACTTCTCTTTTTATATATCCTAAAGATAATAATGCCTCAACTACTTCTTCTTGTATATTTTTAAATAACTTATCTTCCGCATTATCTCCTTTTATGCCTTCTATCTCCACATCTTCTATCTTTATCTTGTCTTTAAGCTCCAATATAATTCTTTGAGCGGTTTTTTTACCTATTCCAGGTGCTCTAATCAATGTTTTTTCATCCTCAGTAAAAACTGCATACTTAAGTCCTTTTGCAGTAGATATAGATAATAAAGAAAGTGCTGCTTTGCTCCCTACACCATTTATGGTTAAAAGCAATTTAAACATCTCTAATTCTTCTTTAGTTATAAATCCATATAACCCCATAAAATCTTGTCTTACAATTTGTTCTATAAAAATTAAAGTAATTTCATCTATCCTAGGCATATGTGAAAGAGTACTCCCTGATGTAAATATTTTATAGCCAATCCCATTGTTTTCAATTACTATATAATCTTTGTGCATGCCTTTAAATTCACCTTTTATATATTCATACAATCTATTTACCCCTTATACCGTATTTATTTAAAATCTATATATTACTTTAACATCTACACTAAAATAATTCAATAATGAGAGTTTTCATTTTAAAATGTTAAATATATTAATACTATAGAACTAGGTTTAAAGCGAGAACAAGTATCCTTTTGAGATATGCCCTCGCTTTGTAATATTTTATGACTCTATTTCTGCATCTGCTTTAGCTGTTTCTAATTTAGCTTGAGCAATAATTTTGTTCATTTGCAAAACTCCAGACCTAATCGATTTTCATTATCTTTTACAGTGAACTATTTTTGGAATATATTCTTACATATCTTTCCTGTAAGAAGGTTTTAAAGTGGGTGTTTCATCAGAGCCTGGTCCATCGCTTTTGTCTTTATCTTTCTTTGATTATTGTTAAATATCCATTTTAAATTCTTACAAGCTAAGTTATCCTAACTTCACTTCTGATTTTTTCTTTAACTACTAATTTTGTAGGAGCAGTTATCCTCCTTATGCAAGCTATCTTTTTGGAACAATGTTTTCTGGTTCACTTAATAAAATAACTTTAGTTCCTTTCTCTAAATAGGTCAAGAAG
>CAYYWN010000161.1:0-5360 GCA_964474485.1 uncultured Clostridium sp.
ACTTCATCAAAAGAATATTCTAAAGAAACATTAAAAACTTCTTCGTATACATCAAAAGTCCACTTTGATGCTAAATTATATTTTATTATTTCTTCTTTTTTAAGTATTATATCTGAAGGATTATTAGAAAACTTATCCGCTAGGTCATCTAGAGACAATCCATCCTTTAGATTTATTATCTTATCTATTCTATCTAGGATTTTTTCTTTTGGGAAAAAGGTTTCCTGTCCTGTAAAAGTGGATTTTTTAATAAACCACTCCTCCGGTATTACATTTTTTCTCTTCCATCTATATAATTGGCCGTAGGATATTCCTGTTAATTCAAGTAAGTCCTTCTTTGAAATCAGTTCTTCCTCCAACAAGACCCCTCCTTTGCTGTTTTCTTTTACCATATTTTTAGTGTAGCATAACATTGTTACGTTGTAAATATTTATTTTCATTAATAATGAGATTAATTATATCTTTTATCATATATAACAAAAAGACTTTATTCTATGGTTATCTTTTGTTTAATTTCTAATTTTAAAAATTATCTTAAATATAAAATCACTTTAAATAAAAAAAGACTTTAAAGTTTTACCTCTAAAGTCTTTTTATCATTTATCTTTTTATTAACTTATCAACTATAAATACACTTATTTAGCGTATTCTGCACCTTTTTCTAAAGCCTTTTTATTAACTTCAAAGAACTTTTCTTTACCATGTTCTTTTAGTGCTCCAAGAAGTACTTCCATGGATACTATGCCCGTCTTTGCAACTAAAGCTCCTAGAAGTACCATGTTAGCAATTTGTGGTGATCCCAAGTCTTTTGCTATTGTTTGAGCTGGGACTCTTATAACTTGTATATCATCTCTTTCTATCTCTCTTCCGATTAAGTCTGAATCTAATACTACAAGTCCACCTTTCTTTATAGTTTTCTCAAACTTGTCTAAAGATGGTCTATTCATAACAACTACGCTATCTGGCATAGTTACTATTGGTGATCCTACTGGTTCATCTGCAAGTATTACTGAACAGTTTGCAGTTCCTCCCCTCATTTCAGGGCCATAGGATGGTAACCAAGATACATTCATATTAGCATCCATTCCTGCATAAGCTATAAACTTACCCATGGACAATATTCCTTGTCCACCAAATCCTGCAAATATAATTTCTTGTGATGCCATTTTACTTCACCTCCGGTACTGTTGTATCTTTTTTAACGCCAAGTGTGTAATGTGCCATCATGGTATCTCTTAACCATTGTAATGATTCCTTAGTTGATAGTCCCCAGTTAGTTGGGCATATTGATAGTACCTCAACCATAGAGAATCCTTTTCCTGCTATAGCATTTTCAAAAGCTTTCTTTATAGCTTTCTTAGTCTTTATAACATTTGGAACGCTGTCTACAGACACTCTTTCTACATAGCAAGCTCCATCAAGAGTTGATATCATCTCTGAAACTCTTATTGGATGTCCTTGAGTTGCAACATCTCTTCCGTAAGGTGATGTTTCTGTAACTTGACCTGGTAATGTAGTAGGAGCCATTTGTCCCCCTGTCATTCCATATATACAGTTGTTTACGAAGATGGTTACTATATTTTCTCCTCTAGCTGCAGCATGTACTATCTCTGCTGTTCCTATAGCTGCAAGGTCTCCGTCTCCTTGATAGGTAAATACTACCGAATCTGGTACTGATCTTTTTATTCCTGTAGCAACTGCTGGTGCTCTACCATGAGCTGCTTCAAACATATCACAGGCAAAATAATCATAAGCTAGTACAGAGCATCCAACTGGAGCAACTCCGATAGTCTTATCTAAAACATCTAATTCTACTAATACCTCTCCCACTAATCTGTGGATAATTCCGTGCGTACATCCTGGACAATAGTGAGTAGGTCTGTCTAATAACCCTTTTGTTGGTTCAAATACTACTGCCATTATTTTGCACCCCCTACCATTTCCATAATTTTGTTTAGTATCTCATCTGGTGTTGGAACTATTCCACCAGTTCTACCGTAAAACTCTACTGGCTTTCTTCCATTTACAGCAAGTCTAACATCTTCTACCATTTGACCTGCACTCATTTCTACAGATATAAATCCAAGTCTAGCCTTATCAATAACTTTTTCAAAAGCTTCTACTGGGAATGGCCATAAAGTTATAGGTCTAACAAGTCCTAGCTTTACGCCTTTTTCTTCTGCAAGTTTTACAACATTTTTGCATATTCTTGATGTGGTTCCGTATGCAACCATTATTATGTCGCATTCTTCCTCACAGTTATATAATTCATATTTAACTTCATCTTGCTTTATTTTAGCAAACTTAGCTTGTAATTTTATATTATGTTTTTCTAAATCCTCTGATTGAAGATATAAAGAGTTTATTACGTTATGTGTCTTTCTTCCTCTTAAGCCGTTTGCTGCCCAAGTTTTTTCTGGAAGCTCTCTTTTTTCTCTTTCTTTAAATTCTACTGGCTCCATCATTTGTCCAAGCATACCGTCTCCCATAATCATTACAGGAGTTCTATATATATCAGCTACATCAAAAGCTCCTTGGATTAGATCTACCATTTCTTGAATAGATGCTGGTGCATAAACAGGCATGTTATAGTCTCCATGACCTAGTCCTTTAGTTGCTTGAAAGTAGTCTGATTGAGCAGGTTGTATACTTCCAAGACCAGGACCTCCTCTTACTATGTTTATAATAACGCAAGGGAGTTCTGCTCCCGCTATATATGATATTCCTTCAGCCTTTAAGCTTATTCCAGGACTAGAAGAAGATGTCATACAACGAGTTCCAGTTCCTGCTGATCCATAAATCATATTTATAGCTGCAATTTCACTTTCTGCTTGCATAAATACTCTTCCTATTTTAGGCATCTTTTTTGCCATATATGCCGCTACTTCTGTTTGAGGTGTTATAGGATATCCGAAAAAACATTTACAATCAGCTTGAATAGCTGCTTCGCCTATTGCTTCGTTACCCTTCATTAAAACTTTTTGTCCCATTTCAAATCCCCCTTAAATTATTTTTCAACAGTTATAACTAAATCTGGACACATTCTTCCACAGGATGCACATCCTATACAAGCTGCCATATTTTCTTCTGTTACAGTTGCTGGATGATAACCTTTTTCATTAAGCTTTTCAGAAAAGCTTATTATCTTTTTAGGACAGGCAATTATACATTGTCCACATCCTTTGCATCTTTCTTCCCTAAATGTAACTCTTGGCATGAACTCTACCTCCTTATTTTTGAAACGATTACATATTGTTTGATAGCTTTTAACGCCATGGTGGCTTCATGTAAATATCTATTGGTAATATTTGCGCATGTACTTTATCCTTTATACTGTCTACCATATCTCTTCTGCAAACCACATATTTATAAGGGATGTTTAATCTTTTAGAAGTTTCATAGGTATCCTTGTCCCCTTTTAATATATGTTCTGTAGTAGTTTCATAAGATAGATTAGTATTAGAAATCAAATATGTTATTTTAAGTCTACTAGATGACTCTATAGCTTTTATATGTTCTTCTACACCTTCTGAGTCTAAAGTAAGAGGTCTATTGTTGTTAATTACGAAATATAAGTCATAATCCTCTTTTTGTAAATAGTCATTGTATTGTCCTAGAACTGTAGCTCCTGTATTATCTCCACCTATGTCCATTACAACTTCAGAAGACTTATCATTAAATACTGATGAAACTTCTGGTGGCACAACCATAAGCTCGGCATTTGAAAAGCTAGGATCTGCTGATATAACTCTTACTCCTTTAGATTCTAGTGGCCCTTTTAAGTCCCTTATACAAAAATAAGGATTGACAATATCTATATCTACTAATGAAACTTTTTCACCACTTTTTGCAAGATTTAAAGCATAGTTTATAGCTATCTCTGACTTGCCACTGCCGAAGTGACCTGTGAAAATTCTGATTCTACTCATACTACTTTTTCCTCCAAGGTACTTCTATTTTTTATATTATTTGTTCTTACATTCTTATTATAGTATATATATATGAAGTACACTAGTCCTTTACCTTGATTTATCTAATAAAAACTCATATTTTTTAGTTGCTTTAAGTACTTATTTATAAGGTATATGCCCCTATTTTCTTATAATTTGTTAATTTCTATTTAGTTTTTAATTTTAAATACAGGCAAAAAAGTGTTTTAGACTAATGCAATAAGGTAAATTATAAATGATAATAATTTATAATTCACCTTATATTTATTAAACCCTTATTCTATTTGTACTCTTTAGCTTCTTCTTCTCCATTTAAAACTCTAAGTCCACCCTCTGCTAATGCTAACATTTCGTCTTCTCCTGGGTAGATAACTACTTTAGATATAAAGTTTACTCTATCTGATATAGCCTTTGTCATCTTTTCTGAATATGCTATACCTCCAGTTAATATTATTGCATCTACCTTTCCACATAAAACTGCAGCGCTCTTCCCTATTTCTTTTGCTACTTGATACGCCATAGCCTCAAATAAAAGTTTCGCTTTTTCATCATTTTTTTCAAAAGCTCTTTCAATAACTTCTCTTGCATCATTACTTTGAAGGTAAGCTACAAATCCACCTTTTCCATTAATCTTTTTCTTCACTTCATCTTGAGTATACTTGCCACTATAACAAAGTTTAACAAGATCTCCTATTGGAACTCCTCCACTTCTTTCTGGTGAAAATGGCCCTTCTCCATCTAGGGCATTATTTACATCTACTACCCTTCCACTCTTATGAGCTCCAACAGAAATTCCACCACCTAGATGTGAAACTATTATATTTAATTCTTCATACTTTTTCCCAACTTCTTTTGCGTATCTTTTTGCTACAGCTTTTTGATTTAGGGCATGAAATATACTTTTTCTTTCTATTTCTGGCATTCCAGATACTCTTGCTACTTCATCCATTTCATCTACAACCACTGGGTCTACTATAAAAGCTGGTACATTTAATTCTTTTCCTATTTCATTTGCTATTATTCCACCAAGGTTTGAGGCATGTTGACCTTGGACTCCAACTTTAAGATCGCTTATCATGGTTTCGTTTACTTTATAGGTTCCACTTATTATAGGTTTTAAGAGCCCTCCTCTTCCAACTACTCCATCTAATTCCTTTATATCAAAATTCTTTTCTTTTAATACATTTAAAATTACATCTTTTCTAAACTTAAATTGTTCAAATATGCTGTTGTAGCTTTCAATTTCTTCTGATTTATGCCTTAATGTTTCGGTTAATAAAGCCTTTTCATCCTCATAAACTGCTATCTTAGTTGAAGTTGACCCTGGGTTTATTATAAGTAATTTATATGACATATGTATTCCCCCTATTTATATATCTTTATTCTTACATTTTTATTCATCGGTATTTT
>CAYYWN010000162.1:0-5347 GCA_964474485.1 uncultured Clostridium sp.
AGTATTTTATCCCTTTTCAATTTTAGCTAAAGTAAGTATAATAGCATTGTAATTAAAATATATAAATAATGTAGTGAAGGTGCATTATGGGAAGATTAATATTGGCAGAAAAGCCTTCTGTAGCTAGAAATATAGCAGAAGCACTAGGATGTAAAAGTAAAAAAGATGGATATATTGAAGGCCCAGGATATGTAATAACTTGGGCCTTTGGTCATTTATTAACCTTATATGATGGCAAGGATTATGATGAAAAGTTAGCTTTATGGGATTTTGATTACTTTCCATATATACCAGATGAGTTTAAATATAAGATTAAAAATGACAGCAAAAATAAAAAGGCAGTGGATAAAGGGGCAAAAAAGCAATTAGATATTATCAGCAGTCTTATAAATAGAAAAGATATTGAAGAAATTATAACGGCTACAGATTTTGATAGGGAGGGAGAGCTTATTGCCCTTCTTATATTTAAGTATTTAAATGTAGAAAAACCTATACAGAGGATACTAATTAACGAGTGGACTCCAGAAGAGGTTAATAAAGGGTTGAATAACCTAAAGACTAATGCGCAAATGAGTACCCTGCAAGATGCTGGACTTAGTAGGCAACTAGCAGACTGGGTCATAGGTATAAACTTCACTGCCGTTGCTACAATGAAGTATACAAGGGGAAGGGGTAACTTACTTAATATTGGAAGGGTACTTATGCCCACACTTAAGCTAATCTATGATAGGGAATTAGAAATAAAAAACTTTAAACCAGAAGCCTTTAATGAATTATTTACTACCTTCGAAAATCAATTTGGAAAGTATAAAGGAAAGTTTTTTCATGGAAGTAAAGATAAATTTACAAATAAGGAAAGTGTTATTAGGTTAAAGGATGAGGTTGAGGGAAAACCTGGTGTAATAAAGAGCAAGAAGGTTGAAATAAAAAATGAATATCCTCAGGCACTATTTAACTTAAGCAATCTCCAAGGATTTGTTACTAGTAAATTCAATGGATGGACGGCGGATAAGGTGTTAAAGGTAGCACAAAGTTTATATGAAAAAAAATACATAACTTATCCTAGAACAGAAAGTACGGCGCTGGAGGAAAGTATTAAAGATAAGGCTAAAAATGTATTAATGATATTGAAAAAGGATATTCCATTTAAAGATGAAATAGTTTTTAATGAGTCGAAAAAAGTATTTAATAATGAAAAGGTAGAAAGTCATAGTGCCATAATACCAACTTATATTGTGCCTAAAAATTTAGACAAAGATGAAATGGAACTGTACAGTAGTATAAAAAATAGATTTTTATCTCAATTCATGGATGCAGCGCAGTATGAAAATACAGAGATTGTAACGGCTGTTCAGGGAGATAATTATGAAAGGCTATTTGTGACTAAAGGAAGGATACTTATAAATAAAGGTTGGCTTAAGCTTTATAATGAAGATAAGAGGGAAGAATTACTACCACAGATAAGTGAAAATGAGAAGGTTGAAAGCAGTGACACTGCTGTTGTTTCTAAAAAAAGTAAACCACCAGCTCATTATACAGAAAAGACACTTTTGAAATCTATGGAAACCTGTGGTAAAGCTAATAAATCACAAGAACAAGATGATGAAGAGTCTCAAATATTATATGGATATTCTATAGGTACAGCAGCTACAAGGGCAGATACCATAAATAAGTTAAAGTATGCAAGATATATTTCTACAAAAGGAAAATCACTATTAATAACTGATATAGGTAGTAAACTTATAGAAAGTTTTCCGGTTAAAGAATTAATGGACACTGACTATACAGGAAGGCTTGAAAAGAAGTTATATGATATAGAAAAAGGAAGCTATAATAAAGATGAGTTTTTAAAAGAAATATATAATTTTACAAAGGTTGGAGTAATGAGGATGAAGTCTAGTAGAGCAACCATAATAAATGATACAAGAGAAGTAAAAGAAATAAAAAAGTAACTATTAATTAGATTATGAATTTTCAGTTGATATTTATTAGTATAAAATAAAAAAGATATGTTTTGTTGTCATTTAAAACCCTGGATAATGCCAGGATTTTATATGACAAGTGTAATTATCTTTTAATAGCATACTTATTTATATATCACTATTAATTTTATTAGTATTTTTACTTAAAAGTATTACTTTTTTTAGCTTTCTTTCTATATATAAAGTAACAAATAAAACCTCTATGCCTGTAAATACAAAGTATATTCCAATTAATTTTGATAAGCTTATAAAAGCAATATAAGGTTTAAATATAATCATTAAAGCAAAGCATAAAGATATGAACGATAGCACGATACCTAAATATCCTTTCTCTATACTTCTACCTTTAAAGGATTTTAGAAATAAACTTATTGAAACATAGGCACACCATAAACCTAACATAATAGAAAAGGATAATATGGATAGACTTTCGTTAAAATAAAATAAGATAGCCACAATAATGAAAATGATACCTTCAAATAAGTTTAAAAAGAACATATAGTTTTCTTTAAATGTACGTTTATCTACTAAGGTTTTTATAAGTTTTACAGAACCTAAAGTTACTAGAAGTAGCTGAAAGATTAATGATAAAATAGAAAGAGATTCTGTAGGATATACAAAGCTTATAATACCTATAAATAGGAATAAAATTCCTTGTAACATGGATAACATCTTAATGTGCTTCATAAATTTCCCTCCTTTATAATGTATATACATACATTATAAAGGATAAAGACTATAAAGAATAGATGTATAATATATAGAAAGAGGTGCTAAATGAAGAGTAAGAAAATTGAATTATCTGTAGAAAAACCAAGATTACCTTTAATGCTAGAAAATATGGAGCTATCGAATGAGGATTTACAAAATGAAAGCTACATATCCTCTGTTAGTATATATAACTTTCATATTGAAGGTGAACTTATAAAAAGAGCTAATTTCCATGAAGTTATATTTAAAGGAAGTACTTTTATAGGATGTTCGTTTAAGCGTGCAGAACTAGTAGATGTAAGGTTTGAAAATTGTGATCTGTCCAACGTAAATTTAGAAAATGCTATAATACATAGGGTGGAATTTGTAAATTGTAAGATCATAGGAATTAATTTAAGTGAATCAAATCTAAGGAATGTTAGTTTTCATCAGTGTAATGGTAAGTACGGATTTTTTGGGTTTTCTAATCTTAAAGAAGTAAAGTTTAATGAATGCGACTTAAGCTTGTCTGATTTTAAGGAGTCTATTTTTAGTAAGGTTGGATTTTGTTACTCAAATATTTCAGAGTGTCAGATGGCAGGAACTAAACTAAAGGATATAGATTTAACTAGTTGTAATATAGAAGGCATTGGCATTAGAATAGAAGATCTTAAGGGTGCTATAGTATCACCAATTCAAGCAGTGTCTTTATCTAGTCTAATGGGGATTGTTATAAAATGATTAAAGGTACATCAAATTTATTATAAAAATTTGATGTACCTTTAATATTATAATATAGGGGAAAGTAGTCTTGTGATGGATTCTGCAAATCTAACCCAAAGGCCTCTGTTTTCAAAAAGTTCAATAGTTATTTCTTTAGAATCTAATATATCTTTTTTAAATTGGACTTCCATTTCCTTAGATAGATTCTCGTTATATATAAAACAATTTGTCTCAAAGTTTAGCTTAAAGCTACGTATGTCCATATTTGCACTGCCTATGCTACAAACATTGCTATCAGAGACTATGGTTTTAGAATGCAAAAATCCTTTGGTATAATAATATACTCTTACACCACTTTTTAAAAGTTCGCCAACATAAGAACTAGCAGCCCAAAACATAAATTTATGATCAGGATTTCCAGGAATCATAATACGAACATCAACTCCAGATAAAGCAGATAATTTTAAAGATTCTAAGGTAGTCTCATCAGGTATAAAATAAGGGCTTTGAACATATACATTTTTTTTAGCGTTATTTATAATCTTAACAAATCCATTTCTAATATATGGACTTTTATGGTCTGGCCCACTTGAAACTATTTGAGTGCCTGTTACTTCATCTATTGATAGATCTATTTTTAGATATTTTCCATAATCAGATATTACTTCTTCTGACGCATAAGTCCAATCCATAAGGAATCTTTCTTCTAAATCTCTTACGGCTTCACCAGTAATTTTTAAGTGAGTATCTCTCCAGTAGCCAATTTTTTTATCCTTGCTTAAATATTCATCTCCAATATTAAAGCCCCCAATAAAGCCAATTTTACCATCAATTACAGCTATTTTTCTGTGGTTTCTAAAATTGATTCTTTTATTTAAATGAGGAAATAGTGCAGGAAAAAATACAGAATATTTTCCACCTGAATCTACAAAGTTTTTTAAATAACCTTTACTATTAATCCTATAAGATCCCATTGAATCGAATAAAACTTTAACTTCTACATTTTCTTTTGCTTTTTTTGTAAGTAAATCTATGAGCATTTTACCAGTTCTATCTTTGCTTATAATATAATACTCAATATGAATGAAGATTTTGCTGTTTTCAATAGCGCTAAAAAGTTCTTTAAATTTCTCTTCACCCTCAAATATTAAGTTTATATTATTTTTTTGAGTGTAAAAGGAACTAGAATTTCTGTAATTCATTTTAATTAAGTCTATATTTTCAAAAGTACCTTCATCTAATATGTACTCTTTTCGTGCACTTAGTGAATAATCACCTTTTTTTCTTTCATCAACAACTATTTTTTTGTTGAATAATTTTTCTTTGCTTAAGTTTCTACCTAAAAGTAAATAGATAATAAATCCTATGAAGGGTAAAAATATTATAACTAATAACCATGCCCAAGTAGTAGAAGGATTTTTTCTCTCAAAAAATATAAGGATAGTTGCAAAAAACAAATTAATAACAATAACTAGAATTCCTATGATGATATTTAATTTCATAATTTTATACTCCTTAAAATATTTGAAATACTTATAATCAAAGATACTAATTCTACATAATAATTTAATTTCCTTTATTTATAATAATATAAGAGCAGTAAATTGTCGTATTTTATTTCATTAAAAAAGTAAGACCTTTCGTAATTTTGCAAAAGGTCTTACCTCATGGTATTTTAATTAATTAAATATTGTAATATAACTATTCATTTTCATATATTAGTTCATAATTTCTATCATTAATTAAAAATACTTTTTCTATATCATTAATTATAAAAGAATTTATATCTTTGTTATAACAAAATTCTACACTAATGCCACAACTAGAGCTTAGTTTTCTAGGTGTAGGTAATATTTTATAAGGAATATTCTCCGCATTTATTATATTAGTAAACTTTATAGCACCGGAATGAGTATAAAATAAACAAATATAATAATGATATAAACAAATAT
>CAYYWN010000163.1:0-5326 GCA_964474485.1 uncultured Clostridium sp.
TTGTATGTACAAAACTTAGATACTACAGAATTTGCAGGGAATACATGGACTCAAATAAAGGATAGAAAAAGTAAGATAGTTTTATCAGAAGGTGCTAAGTATCATCAAGGATTTTATATTGATATTTTCCCAATGGATTCTTATTCGGACAACTTTTTTAAGAGAGTTTTTTATGAGAAGATACATAGGCTTTTATATATAAAAGTACAAGCTATAAATGCCCCATTAAAAAGGCCATTTTTAAAGGGAGTAAATTTTGCTAAAAATATAATTAAGATCCTTTTAAAAGTAGTATTTTTTATATTTTCTATATTTGATTATAACAAGATATATGAGATGAATTTAAAATCTAAAGATAAAAGAATAGAAAGTATAAAAAACAATCCTAAGACTAATTATGGTTACGGTACAGAGGTTTTAAATTGGGATCCAATGGTTAAGGCTGAAGATATTATGCCTGTTACTAAAAAACTAAAGTTTGAAGATGGAGAGTTTAGCGTACCTAATAATCCAGAGGCTGTGCTTATTGAATCTTATGGAAACACTTATATGCAAATACCAAATGTAGACAAGCAGGTCTACCACAATCTTAGTTTAAAGTCTGTATTAACAAAAGAAGAAGAGGAAGAACTTAATAGAGGATTTTATTATTAAAGCTTCTAAGATATATAAAGTTCTTAAAATAAATATTGGATAGAAGTGTTAAATTTATATTTAAAATTTATGAGGTGTAAAAATGGATAATAAAGTTGATAATACTAAGGATGATAACTTGCAAAAAGCCCAAAGAAGAATGCTAGAAATATTAAAAGATGTAGATAAAATATGTAGAGAAAATAATATAAGCTATTGGTTAGATTCAGGTACACTTTTAGGTGCAGCAAGACATAAAGGCTTCATACCATGGGATGACGATATAGATATTGTAATGCCAAGGGCTGACTATGAAAAGTTTAAGCTTATAGCTACGGATAAATTACCCAAAAACTTATTTTTACAAACTAATTATTCAGATTTAGAATATGACATGTTGTGGACTAAGGTTAGGGATAATAATAGTGAAATTGTAGAATATAAGGTAGGAAATTATCATAATGGTTTGTTTATTGATATATTTCCAATGGATGATTACACTGATGTAGATAAGTACTTAAAGTATAAGAAAAAGTTTAACTCTATTTATAGGACATTAATTTTAGTAAAAGAGCCATTCGAAAAGGTTAAAAACAAAAAGATATTTATAAAAAATATTATAAAGTTTTTTGCAAAAGTTCTATTATTTCCATTTGCTTTTATGGAAAAGAAAATGGTTTTTGATTATATATATAAGAAAAGAGATGAATATATACAAAAATCTCAGGGTGAAAACACTGAGATTTTACGATATTCAATGGAAGTAGCATATTGGAATTTTCATATTGAAAAGAAAAACATATTTCCATTAAAAGAGATTCAATTTGAAGATGCGAGCTTTTATGCACCTGGTAACTATGATGCATATCTTACTAAACTTTTTGGAGACTACATGGAGTTACCCCCTGAAAATGAAAGAATACCACATAACTTAGAACTTATAATTAAAGAGTAGGATAGATTAAGGTGCTTATATTATGTAGGCATCTTAAAGTTTATATAAATAGAAGGTGAGGATGCTATGAAAAAGTTAAAAGTCATGCATGTAGTTACTACAGATAAACTAAGTGGTGCTGAGAAGGTAGTTTTAGATATTGAAAGTAATTTAGATAAAGCTAAATTTCAGCCTTTTGCACTTTGCAGCGGTGGAGACCTTAAAGACCTATATGAAAGAGCAGGGATTAAAACTTATGTGGCAGACCTTAGTTCATTAAATCCTAGGGAAATAAAAAAGCTTAGAGCCTATTTAAAAGAAGGTTCAATAGATATCTTGCATGCTCACGACGTAAAGGCATCCATAGCAGCTAAGATAGCTTCTAGAGGACTTAACATACCAGTTATATCGCATATGCATAGTTCATATCCTTGGCTTGAAGGCATATCCCCATTAAAGTATATAGATGCATTTTATAGAGGTAGGTACAAAATGTCCATTGCCTGTTCAGATATGGTAAAAGAGCATTACCTAAAATATAATAATAAAATTTCAAAAGATAAGATTAAGGTATTAAATAATTCTTTTAATTTTAATGAACTTAAGGGTAAGTCTATAATTCCAAAAGAAGAAATGAAAAATAAGCTTAATATTAAAGAAGAGACATATGTATTTGGATTTCTTGGAAGGCTTTTAGATATAAAAGGGGTAGATCTTTTAATAAATAGTTTTAATAAACTATCTAAAGAGATACCAGAAAGTATGCTTGTAATAGTAGGAGACGGACCTAAAAGAGAAAGCTTAGAAGCCATGGTTAAAAATTATGGACTAGAGGAGAGAATATTATTTGAAGGATATCAAAAGGATGTATACAGCTATCTTAATATGTTTGATACATTTATACTGCCTTCAAAGCTAGAAGGACTACCTATGGCTGTATTAGAAGCTATGGCAATGAAGATACCAGTGATTTCAACTCCAGTAGCAGGTGTTAAAAATCTTATTAAGGATAATTATAACGGTATAATACTAAAACAAAGAGATGAAAAGAGTCTTTATGAAGCTATGATTAAAATCTATTACTTAAAAGATGAAAGAAATATAATGGTAGAAAATGCATATAAATATTTATTTCAAAACTATAATATAGATCTATATATGAATAATCTTCAAAAGATTTATGAAAATATAGTATAATAGAATTTAGAAAAAATAATATTTAAATAATCTAGATTTAGATAACATGAATATTAAAACTAGGTTAATTATAATTGTAATGGAGAGAAGATAAATAATGTCGATAAAAGATGAATTAAGTGCCCTAGATGATGTAGATGATCATTTATGTAGTAGTAGAGTTAAAGAAAATGATATTAACACTGTAGCTAAGGCTTGCTCCTTAAAGGAAGCCCAAAGTATAATGCTAAGTATACTAAAAGAGGTACACATACTATCGGAAAAGTATGGTCTCACATATTTTATTACAGATGGAACACTTTTAGGTGCAGTAAGGCATAAGGGGTTTATACCTTGGGATGATGATTTAGATATAGCAATGCCTAGAAATGATTATGAAATATTTAAAGAAGTAGCAAAAGATGAGCTACCAAAGGAACTTTTTTTACAAACAGTAGATACAGATCCAAACTATGATCTGTACAATATACCTATGAAGATAAGACATAATAGTAGTGTACTTATAGAAAAAGGTGAGGAAGAAAAAACCTATCATAATGGTATATACATTGACGTATTTCCTCTAGATAGGGTTCCGGATACAAGATTAAAGCATGGAATCCAAAAAAACTTATCTAAGATTTTAATTAATATGAAAATGAATATTAGCTTTAAGGATGGAATGAACATAAAGTCTATAACAAGGTCTTTACTTCAACTTATAGGTAAACTTATACCTTATAGGGTTGTAAGGAAAGTATTGTATTCTACTTTAAAGTGGAGTAAAAGATCAAAATCATCTAATCTTTATTATGGAGTAGATCTTACATGGCCAAATGAGTTTAGTGAAGAGGAAATCTTTCCATTAAAGCTTATGGAATTTGAAGGCGAAAAGTTTTGGGCACCAAAGGACTTCAATTCTTTACTTACAAAAACTTATGGAGATTACATGAAGCTTCCAAAAGAAGAAGAAAGAGAAATGCATTCAACTTTTATAGGCCTAAAATAATAGATACTAAAATAAGAAGCTTACAGCTATATATGAAACTGTAAGTTTCTTATTTTAGTAGATGTAAGATTAAAAGTGTCTCTCGAATATTTCTATTTTCTTTTCATTTGTGAAGTCCTCTCTAGAAGTTATATTTAATCTGCCTAATATCTCATCCATTACTTCACTATGAGTAGCAACTTTTATGCTAGAAGCTGTAGCAAAGTCATCTACAAACCTTTTTCCCTCTTCTTTAGGGATTAGGGCTTTAGGCCCCCCAACACAACCGCCAACGCAGCCCATACCTTCTATGAAGTTAGCGCTAAGGGTTCCGTTTTTAACTTGTTCTAAGACAGTCTTACATTCCTTAACTCCATTTGCTTGAATTGGAGTTAATAGTTTATGTTTTTCAGGGTACATATCTTCAAGTGCATCTGATACCGCTTTTGATACTCCGCCAGTTCTTGCATATAATCTTCCGCCCTTAGATGCATATTCCATAGAAGGAACACCAGTAAGAGTTGAGGGGTTTATATCTAAGGCTTCAAATATATCACGCAGTTCATGGAAGGTTAAAACATAATCTATGTCTCCCACAAGATCCTTTTCCTTAGCCTCAGCCTTTTTAGCTATACAGGGTCCTACAAATACAACTTTACAATCTTCATTTAAAGCTTTTAAAACTCTGCCAGAAGCTATCATGGGGGATACAGAAGGAGATACATACTTAACAAGGTCTGAGTACACCCTTTTTAACATACCTACCCACATAGGACAGCAACAAGAAGTAATCATAAGGTCTTCTTTAGTTTTTACAAGGTGATCAAATTCTACAGCTTCTTTTAAGGTTAGCATATCAGCAAAGAATGCTACCTCTACCATATCTTTAAATCCTAATTTTATAAAGGCATCCCTTAACTGATCCATGGTAACATCTGAACCAAATTGACCTGAAATGGCAGGGGCTACAGCTGCAATTACAGGCTTACCAGATTTAAGTAAATCTAGTATAGGTAAAAATTCTACCCTATCTACAAGATTTCCATTATCACAGGCTTCAACACAAAGCCCACAATCAGCACAGGCTTCTATATCTATATAAGTTGTTCTTTTAATAGGATCCACCAATATAGCATTAAAAGGACAGACACTTTGGCAGGTAGTGGTTTTACCATCTTTAGAGCAATTCATGTTACAATCCTTTAATTTTTTTACCACTCTATTTTGTGATTGATAAGCAGTAATAGCTTTTTTTAGGCTAACTATAAAGTTTTCGCCATAGTCGATATCTACACCACATAAGGTAGATATTATTTTAGCTAAGGTTTTTTTATTAGTTACCTGTTCTTTAAGTAGGCTTTCTACCTTTGTTTCAAAGGTGTCGTTATAATAACTTGAAACCAAGAGCTTAAAGATATCATTATACTTTTTATTCATAAAAATCCTCCTTCTATAGTAAAATCTTACTATAGGTCCTATTATAAGAGTTTGTCATTAACACAAGAATATTATACCAATATTAATCCGTATATGACATAAACTTAGACAGAATATTTTCATAAATATTCATAAAGAAAAACAAGTAATTTATAATA
>CAYYWN010000164.1:0-5303 GCA_964474485.1 uncultured Clostridium sp.
TTAGTGGATTCCATCTTAAAAGATCCAGTTAGAGTTGCAGTAGCACCTGTTTCTTCTACCATTGACACTGTAGATCAATCAGTATACTTTGTTTCAAAGAAGAATAAAAGATCATTGCTAATTCACTTATTAGAAGATAAGTCTATTGCTTCTGCCCTAGTATTTTCAAGAACAAAGCATGGGGCAAATAAAATAACTGAGGATCTGGTTAAGTCAGGTATAAATGCTCAAGCTATCCATGGAAATAAGTCACAATCTGCAAGGCAATTAGCTTTAAGCAACTTTAAAGAAGGCAAAACAAGAGTTTTAGTTGCAACAGACATAGCCGCAAGGGGCATTGACATAGACCATTTATCTCACGTGATTAATTTTGATTTAACTAATGTACCAGAAACTCATGTTCACAGAATTGGAAGAACTGGTAGAGCTGGCTTAACTGGTATAGCAATTTCCTTTTGCGATGAGGAGGAATTTGCATATCTTAAAGATATAGAGCATCTGATATCAAAATCTATACCAGTAGTAGAAGACCATCCTTATGCTATAAATATAACAGCACCAATAGTTAATAGTAACATCAAAAAGAAGACCTCTAGTAATAGGCCTTCAACTAAAAGATCTAACTCAAATAATAACTTTAGAAAAAATACAAGGAAATCACAGCCTAAAAAAATCTAGTTATCTTTTGAATATTCATTATCAAAATTAAGAGCAGCTTTGTTGCTCTTAATTTTTATTTAAATATATCCTAATCTACATGGTATTCTAACATTTTATGATTTAATATAAATTTATAAAATTTATATGCAACAATTACTATTTTGAGTTATAATAAGCTTGATAACTGTAATCAATAGCTTTTAATATTGGTTATTGTATGGTTAGTTTAATCAATAAATCTTTCAACTAATAAGATTTATTAAAATAAAGGGGAGCGATTACCATGTTTATATTTTTAACTATATGCTTTGCTTTACTATATTCTTCTTTAATTGAATATTGTCTTCATAGATTTGCACTTCATCATTCACCAAAACAAAGACACATAGTAAATCATCATCAAAAGTTTCATGGAAGTAAAACTTATCAAAGCAAATATATAACACCTAAAGATGTAATTTCAAATAAAAAATATATATTTAGTAACATACTACCAGCTATACCTTTGTCCTTAATTATATTCACAATAAACCAAGGCCTCGGGGTTTTGTTTATTATCACAAGTATTTCTTATACACTTTGGGTAGAATATGTTCATTACTATTTTCATAAAAGCGAAAATAGCTTGTTAGAAAGTCTTAAATTTTTTCAAAACTTAAAGGAGCATCACAGAATTCACCACTGCATTTATAATACAAACTACGGTATAGCCTCAAGATTTTGGGATAAGGTTTTTAGAACTAAGAAATAAGATTATAGTAATTAATTGTGAAGAAAACTATTAGAGACCATATTAAGAGGTGGGATGAGAAACAGAAAATGAATAGTCCTCGTAGGAAAGTATGAATATTTCATATATAGAGATTTAATTTGCTAAAGTTATTAAAAATCCCTATCTAATTACCAAAAGCTATGATATATAAGGTTTAGGTCCTTAATGTCATAGCTTTTATTTATATAACAATCTCTAAAACGCATCACTGCATTCTTTCAGCCATTTTTCAATTAATGGCATTAAATATAACATTAATTTACCCTTGTCTGAGTTTCACTTATATTAATTAGTTATTTTTTCGGTATGGATTATTACCTTAATTTAAAGGAATATCTATAACCTCATTACACATCTTATTATATTTTAATTTCTCAATTCTAAGCTCTAAATTCTCTCCTGTTTTATTAAACCTAAGTGTTCTAGTATGAGTGGATATTCCCTCTTCATCTTTGCTATTATCCTTAGAAATTGTTTCTTCTAAAGGGATCACTTTACCATCTATTATTAGATGAACCTTTGAAAGAATCACATCTTTCTCCGTAGTAATAACTACATATGTCTTCCCCTTATCTTCATATACTTTATTTATTTCTATATCCTTACCAAGAACCTTTAAGGAAATATTTTCAGTATTATTGGTGTTAAGCCTTACTTGTTCATTAACATTATTATTTAAATCAACACTTACTAATTGAATTTCTAACTTTTCTAGGTTAGTAGGTAAAGCTTCATAAGATGCATGAAGACTTATTCCTCCAATATTTGATTTTATTCCTCCAACAACTTGGTGAATTTCTTTTCCATTAGCAATTAACTTTAACTCAATATTTTCTAAATCAACCCCTTTTCCCCGTACCTTATCTTTAATTAATTCTGACGAGTCTTTAAAAGTACCCTTAATAATTGTATTAGTTGGAGATGCCAAAATAGATTTAAATCTTATATTTCTTCCCTCTAATTTAATGCTTTTATTAATATTCTTTTTCAATATTTTCCCCATAGCCTTGTTTCTATCTAGGGTAAAATTAATATTTCCTTCATCTTTTATATTGCCATCACTTAATTTTAAGATAAAATTTAAATTTTTCTGAAGTAAATTCGGTGGTTCAAAGGACACAGACCATTTTATTTCTGTTTTTTCATCATTAGTTTCTCCCTGTCCGCTGTCTGTATGCATAATCCCCCCTATTCCTTTTAATTCTAAATCAAGATGCAAATCTGATCTGTCTATATTACCCTTAGGATCTTTCATTGTATAAAATACTAAAAGTTGATTATCATCTACCATAACACCATCTAGACTAATGATTACGCCATTTTTGAATGTATGACTCTTATCTATAATTTGACCTTTTCCATTATCATTTAGCCGCTTCAAACTATCATCCATTAATGAATCATATCCAACAATCCTTTTAGTATAAAAAGCCAATGTATTAATATTATATCCAATTAAAATGACAACAATAAATAGAACTAAAGCGTTTATTCTCCATTTATTTTTTATACCTTTGTTTAAATGTAAATTATCTAATGAACTTCTTAATTTCATTTCTAACTTTTCAGGTATTTCTAGTTGATCTATTTCTAATTTTCTTTTTAATAATAGATCCTCAACTTTTTTCATAGACTCTCACCTCCAAGGCTTTCTTTAAGCTTTTTAAGTCCAATAGAAATGCGAGACTTTACGGTTCCAATGGGTACTTTTATTATTTCCGCAATGCTCTTATAATCTAAGTCTAAAAAATAATGAAGCCTTATAGCCTCTTCATGCTTATTATTTAATTTGGTTAGGTGCTTTTCTAGTATAATTTGATCATCTTTTTTTTCAAAAGTATCTTCATCAATTTCTTCCCTAATGTTATCTAAGGAAATTATCCTTTTATTTTTTCTTAGAATATTTTTGCAACAATTAACTAAAATAGTTTTACTCCAACTATAAAAAGAGTTTTCCTTTTTTAATTTGTGTATATTATCATACAAGATTACAATCATATCGCTAATTGCATCTAAAGAATCTTCAGGATTTTTCATATATACATAAGCTAGTTTATAATACTGTTCCTTTTGTTCCATGATAAGCTCCACTAAAGCATCTTTATCTCCTTCTTTTGCTCTCTTTAATAAAATTTTCACATCCAAGCCATCACCTCTATTCTATATATAAGAGTATCCTGTCACTTAAAATGTTCATTTAAAATGTAATTAAATTTCATATATATCTTCTGCTATATCATCTAAAGCTTGTCTGTTCAATATGGTTATAGAACTCTTCTGCTTTTTTATTATATTTTGATCTTCAAGTTTATGAATAACCCTAATTAAATGTCTGTAACTAGCTCCTAAAAGTTCTGCTATTTCTGTAAGCTTATCTGTATAGATCTCATGAACCTTTGAATACTCCTTATTTTCAGGGGTAGTAGCTAGAAGATAACTTGCAAATCTACTCTCTAAAGGATATAAGAGATTTATGGCACTATGTTTAGATATACTGCTCAAATTGTTCCCAAGCTCTTTACATATATATCTTAAAAATTTACAGTCATCTATAGCATACTTTCTTATATTTTCCATAGTTATACCTATACATAAACATTCTTCTATTGCTTGAATATTAGAATCAGCTTTATCAATATCAATACACTCTACATCCCCTACTATTATAAGAGGCTTATAAAACTTCAATAATAGGCTTTTCCCATTTTTAAGAAGATTATAAACCTTAATTTTTCCCTTAACCAAAAAATAAAAATACGTCATATCATCACCAGCCTTATAAATATATTCATTTTTTTCAAATGAGATTAAATCCATATAAGGCATCATATTTTTTTGAAAGATATCACTTATATTGTACCTTTGTACATAGTAATCAAGCTTATACTCATCACTTATCTTAATCATAATAAAATCACTCCTATATTTTAATTATAGTATATATTTTATATGCTTTGTGACATATGTCATATTATTTTTTCATGGTTCTATGATATAAATTAATTAAGAATATTAAAGATGGGAGATTAATTATGAATAGTCTATTAGCAGTAGCAGTGGGTATCCTTATTTGTATAATGATTACCTTTAACGGAGGGTTATCTAATTATTTAGGGTATTATATTTCAACCTTACTAGTCCATATAATAGGTTTAATATGTGTATTAATAGTATTAGCTATAACTAAAAATAAGATGAAGTTTAAAAAGGGAACTCCTCTTTATTTATTTACTGGGGGAGCCATAGGTATATTTGTTGTAATTTTCAATAGTATATGTTTTAAAAACCTAGGAGCTTCTTTAACTTTATCTCTAGCTCTACTTGGACAACTTGTATTATCCATATTGATAGACCACTTTGGATTATTTAATATGGCAGTTCATAAATTCAAAAGTAAAAAGCTTATAGGACTTTTATTTATTTCCTTAGGGATAGTTATTATGCTTATATACTAATTTAAAAGGAGGGGTATTATGTTATATATAATTTTAGCATTTATAGGCGGGGCTCTAGTTACCTTAGCCTCTATAATAAGTTCAAGGCTAGGCAAAGAAATAGGAGTTATCCAAAGTACTGTTATAAACTATACCGTGGGTTTAATATGTATACTTTTAGTCTGTCTATTTAATGGATCACTTTTTAAAATCTCAAATGGGGGCTTTTCAGGAATACCCTTATGGGCTTATTTAGGCGGTATGGTAGGCGTTGCTGTTGTAATACTTTCAAATGTAGTGATACCTAAAATACCTGTAATATATTCCACATTATTAATTTTTATAGGACAAATTGTTACAGGCATAATTGTAGATTATATCTTTGGAAATCCTATTTCAAAAGGAAAGTTTATAGGCTGTATATTTATTATATTAGG
>CAYYWN010000165.1:0-5290 GCA_964474485.1 uncultured Clostridium sp.
AATTGGCATAATTTTTTTTATAGGCAGCAACTAAGGCATCCTCAATTGTAGTAAAAAGCATATCTGAACTTATACCCTTCTCCTTAACTATTTCTCTCAATGCACCTATAAATTCCTCATTCATCTTAATAGACACCCCCTATATCTCCCCTTCTATATTCATTGCTTTAACCATGTCTCTTGGTATACTTAAAGCTGTATCTTCTATTGATAAAACTATATTTTCATCGTTAAAACTAATTAAAACACCCTTATATAATTTATTATCATTTAATTTTTTATTTAATTTAACTAGAACTTCTTTGTTAATACTATCCCCATAATGTTTTTCTGTATGTAAACTTCTATTTAATCCTGGGGAAGATACTTCTAGATAATAAGACTCTGTGATTGGATCCTTTTCATCAAGCATGGTACTAATAGGTCTGCTTACCTTTTCACAGTCTTCTAGAGATATGCCATTTTCACTTTCAATATATACTCTTAAATAGTTTTCTCCATCATCTTTTACAAATTCTAAATGATACATTTCATAACCTTTATCTTCTACTATTGGCCTTATTAATAAATCTAAGTTTTCAATTAAAGGATTAAGTTTCATTTTACCCCTCCTTTTGTTTTGGTACATTAATTTTTATTTTATGTATTTATACTAACTTTATTCAATATAGTAGTCTATATTGTAGCAAAAACGCAACAGACGTTGCGTTTTACCCATACACAAATATAAAGAGCGGGTTTTTCTGACCCACTCTGTTTGAAGCTAATATATTAAGTAAACTTTACAATAATATATTACCATAGTAAAAAGTTTATTACAAGCAATTTTTGAAATATGCTGATTTTATAAGGTAAATAGACTTAACTGATTAGTTTCAGGAAGTCCCCTTAAGCAGCCATGGATACTTAAAGTCTCTATAACTGTTTTTGAAACTCTTGTTCGAGTCCTAAGATCTTCTTTTGAAATAAACTCCCCATCTTTTCTAAAGGTATCTATACTTTTAGCTGCATTATCACCTACACCTTGAAGTCCATTTAAAGGTGGTCTTATACCATCTTCTTCAATTAAAAATTTAGTTGGGTGTGATTTATAAAGATCTACTTTTAAAAAGGTTATGTTTCTTTTATACATTTCATAAGAAAGCTCTAATATAGTTAAAAGCCCTTTATCCTTTTGCGTTAGGTTATTTCCTAGTTTACTAATTTCAACTATCTTATTTTTTATAACCTCTTCCCCTTTTATAATAAGATCTGCATCAAAGTCATCAGCTCTAACAGTAAAGTAAGTAGCATAATAAGCTTCAGGGTAATATACTTTAAAGTAGGCAATTCTAACTGCCATCATTACATAAGCGGCAGCATGACCTTTAGGAAACATATATTTAATTTTCTCACAAGATTCTATATACCAATCTGGAACATTATTTTCCTTCATAACTTTTATATCATCTTCTTTAAGTCCCTTCCCCTTTCTAACCTTTTCCATTATGGTAAAAGCTATTTTAGGAGGGACGTTTTTATACATTAAATATACCATTATGTCATCTCTAGTAGATATACAATCCTTAAGTGTAGTAAGTCCTTCTTTTATATAATACTGTGCATTATTAACCCATACATCGGTACCGTGAGAAAGACCAGATATTCTAACCAAATCAGCAAAGGTTTGTGGCTGGGTATCAATTAACATCTGCCTTACAAACTTAGTACCGAATTCCGGAAGTCCATAGGTTCCAACCTCACATTCTAGCTCTTCTTTTGTTAATCCCAAAGCTTCTGTAGATGTAAATAAACTCATAACCTTTTTATCATTTAAGGGAACACTTTTAGGATCTATTCCCGTAAGATCTTGAAGCATCCTTAAGACTGTAGGATCATCGTGACCTAGAATATCTAATTTAAGCAGTCTTCCACTAATAGAATGATAATCAAAATGGGTAGTTATTATATCTGTACTATTATCATCGGCTGGATGTTGTATTGGAGTAAAGTTAAATATCTCATTATCCCTTGGAACAACCATTATTCCACCGGGATGTTGTCCTGTAGTTCTCTTTATTCCAGTACACCCAAGGGTGAGTCTATCTATCTCAGCTTGAGTTACCATAGTATCTTTTTCTGTTAAATATTTTCTTACAAAGCCATAAGCAGTCTTTTCTGCTATGGTTCCAATGGTTCCTGCCTTAAATACATAACCCTTACCAAATAATACCTCTGTATATTTATGGACTACAGCTTGATATTCGCCAGAAAAGTTTAAGTCAATATCTGGTTCCTTGTCTCCTTCAAATCCTAGGAAGGTTTCAAATGGAATATCATGGCCATCTTTTATGTATAGATTTTCACATATATCACAATTCTTGTCTGGTAGATCTACTCCGGAACTTATAGAACCATCTAAAATAAATTCACTATGTTTACATTTAGGGCATACATAATGAGGAGGCAATCCATTAACTTCTGTTATATCACACATAGTAGCAACTAGTGATGAACCTACAGATCCCCTAGATCCTACAAGATATCCATCTTCTAAAGATTTAGCTACTAATTTATGAGCAATTAAATAAAGCACCGCATACCCGTTACTTATTATAGAGTTTAATTCTTTATCTAATCTTTTTTGAACAACTTCTGGTAAATCATCACCATATAAATCATGGGCTCTTTTAAGAGTCATGCTTTTAACCTCTTCCTCAGCACCATCTATTTTAGGTGGAAAGGTTTCATCGGGAATAGGTTTTACATACTCAATAATTTCTGAAATCTTTTGTGTATTATATATAACCACTTCTTTTGATTTTTCTTCTCCTAAATATGAAAACTCTCTTAACATCTCTGTTGTTGTTCTAAAATATAATGGTGGCTGATTATCTGCATCACTAAAACCTTGCCCTGCCATTATTATTCTCCTAAAGACTTCATCCCTTGGCTCAAGAAAATGAACATCTCCAGTAGCAACTACAAGCTTTCCTTTTTTCTTTGCAAGTTCACATATCTTTTTATTTATTTGAATTAATTCTTCTTTATCTTTTACTCTTCCATTTCTTATTAAAAATTCATTATTTTCTAAGGGCTGAATTTCTAAATAATCATAAAAATCTACAATACGTTCTAATTCTTCATCATTTTTACCTTCTAAAATTGCTCTATAAACTTCCCCAGCCTCACAGGCTGATCCGATAATCAACCCTTCCCTATATTTAGATATTAAAGTTTTCGGAAGTCTTGGATGCTTAAAAAAGTTTTCTAAATGAGCTTCTGATATGAGTTTATATAAGTTTTTAATACCTACTTGATTTTTAGCTAATAAAATTATATGATACGTAGGCTGTTTTTTAATATTTACATTTTTTAGAAACTCATTATTTAGTTCGTTTAAATTAAAGATCTCTTTTTCCTCTAAATCTTCTATGCATTTTATAAGAATATCTGCTGTAGCCTTTGCATCATCTATTGCTCTATGATGATTATCAAGCGATATTCCTAGGTGTTTTGCAACCACATTTAATTTATATCTTTTTAATTCTGGATATAGAAACCTTGCAAGAGGTATTGTATCCATAACAGAATTATTAAAGTCTATATTCATATCTCTACAATTTTTTCTTATAAAAGATATATCAAAAGGTGCATTATGTGCTACTAGTATAGAGTCCCCTGCAAAGTTCATAAACCTTGGTAAAACATCTTCTATATAATCACTGTTCCTAACCATATCATCAGTTATATTTGTTAATTCAACAATTTTTGCAGGTATTATTCTTTTAGGATTTACAAATTCACTGAATCTGTCTATTATTTTACCTTCTTTAATCTTAACTGCACCAATTTCAATTATACTATCATTTTTACTGGAAAATCCTGTTGTTTCAAGGTCAAATACTACAAAGGTATCTTTTAGATTTTGACCCTTTTCTTTTTCAACTATAGGTATGCCATTATCTACCAAGTACCCTTCAACACCGTATATAATTTTTATACCATGTTTTTTACCTGCTTCCATAGCTTCAGGGTAAGCTTGAACTACGCCATGATCCGTAATTGCAATTGCCTTATGTCCCCATTTTGCAGCTCTTTCTACTAATTTACCAACAGGTGTTATAGCATCCATAGCACTCATAGTAGAATGTAGATGTAATTCCACACGTTTTTCATCATTAGTATCCATTCTCTCTATTTTAGGTACCTTAACAATATTTCTTACCATTATAACTATTTCTTTTGCATAAGGATCATTTATAACTTCACCTTTTATCTTACAATGTAATCCTGTTTTTATATTTTCTAATACCCGTTCTATATCCTTTGGTCTCGGAAAACACTTAACTGTAATAGAGCTAGTGTAATCTGTTAAAGCAAATGTTACTATTTTTTTACCTGTTCTAGTTTCAATTACCTCGCTTTTAAAAATATCACCTAAAACAGTCACAACTCCAGAAGTTTGATCTAAGGATTCAATAGGTACACTATCTTCCGTAATGTTTCTTCCAAGTATTACATTATCATTTGAATAATCATTACTATTTTCATTATATCTAGTATTTTTACTAGCAGTATTTTGTTTAGGTATTTTTTTGGTCATATCCACATTTTTAAATGCTTTTTCTATCATAGTTATATTTTCTTTTTGCGTTACTTTAATATAATCTTTCTCTTTTAGATTTTCATCATAAATTATATCTATTCCACATTGTATTCCAAAAAGATTTTCTATACTATTTTTCATAAATTCATTAAACTTACGTCTTTTAATCATCTTGCACATAAATTCATTTCCATAATGTATTTCGATTTTGTCACCATTTACACTTTTTTTGCCTGAAATTAATATATCTTTAAACACCGGCATCTTATCTACTACATCTGTCATTAAAGCAACCCAATGTACTGTTATTACATCTTCTAATGAAACATTTTTAATATCTCTATAACAAATTAATTCTATATTAAAATTTAATCCTATTTCTTTTTGTATTATTGACTTAATCGCCTTGTCTTTTGACTTATCTAGTTCATAAGGGGCTTTTAATATAATCTTTACATTATTGCTTTTTTTATAAAATTGAATTTTTAATAATTGCATGTCTTCAAATATTTCATTATCGAATAATCCCTTTTTTAAAACAGGAGTATCTTGAGTTATATCTATACTCATTTCTCTTCCGTTACCAAAATTCTATAATAATCTATAAAAAACTAATAATACCTTTAAGATTTAATTATAAATCTTGGAACAGTTCACCTCCTCTAATATCATAATAGTTAATTAAAAGTATGTAGGATTTAA
>CAYYWN010000166.1:0-5275 GCA_964474485.1 uncultured Clostridium sp.
TATTAGCATAGCTATGATTTTCTAAAGGATTCTTACCACCTCTACCAACTCCTACACTAAGAGTCACTGCTAGCTTATTACCAAGGTTTATTTCTCTAATTATATCTAAAATTTCAAACTTACGCCTCATATCTGCTTCTACATAAAGACTTTGAACAGATAAAACATATTTGTTTGAAGAATACTTTCGTATCATAGCATTAATATTTTGAGCATAGCTATTTATAGCTCTTTCTATTTCAGCTGCAAGTAAAGGCCTCATATCATCCTCTGTACTTTTTATAACTTCATCCAAATTATCGACTTCTATTAACATTATATTTTCTTTAGCTTCTATATTTCTTTTACTAGTAGTTATATCATAAAAATATAGTATTCTTAAAGAATGATCTACATAATTTTTATCTGGCGTTTTCACAATACTTGTATGAACATCGTAATAACCATCACCAATTTTCACATTATTATAAACTATTTTATCTGATTGTGAGTTTTCTTTTATATTAAACTCTTCAATTAAATAACTTATATTTTTACTTAGTACCTCTTCCCCTTTTAGTATATCTAAAAACCTATTATTATACCACGATATATTACCTTGTTCCCCTACTATCAATAATGGGAACGGAAAATTTGTTAACATGTTTTTAGTAGCCTGATCTAGGTTTTCTGAAAAGTCTTCTAAAAACTCCTTCCAATTATTATTTTTTTCTCTTAAGTTATTATAATTATAATATATAAGACAAAAGTAAATTAAAGAAAATACAATGCCTTCTAACAAATGGCCTTTTATAAATAACAAAGCTATGAGTATTCCTATAATAGTCATATAAACCTTTGTATTGGTTACTAATCTTTTATACCTCTCCACAATAAGCCGCCTTCCTAAATTAATACCTGTATGAATTTTTAAATCATCTTAAATAATTTAGTATTTACTTTTTAAATTTCTTTTTGAAGGTACTACGTATGCTATCTGGATTTATTTCTCTAACATCCAAAAAGATATCTCCAAGCCCTAAATAAATAACAAATAAAATTAGCGGTTGTATAATAAATAGCATAGTTATTATTAAAACTTTTATGCCTTTTCTATTATTAAATCTTTTTTCTAAATAATAAAATACAACAGATAATCCATCTATTAAAAGCATAAATTGAAATAACGTAATGCTAAATGGAAATAAATATTCTCCTAAAGGTATATTATATGAATTAAGTATAATACTTAAACAAATGGCAAGTATGAAACCAGCAGCTACCTTATCATCAAAATACCAATTTGTAAAAGATTTAGGCTCTTCAACTTCGTATCCTAACATCTTTAAAACCTTATTTGAAATAAGGACATTTATATAAGCTGATACGGCAAATGCAATTATAAAACCCGCGGGTATCATAATTAATAGAGTTCTTGTATCTAAGGATTCAAATAAAGCCATGGTAGGATTACTTGTAATATCTATGCCTAACCCCTCATATAAACCCTTACTTATAGTAATGCTTTCTTTAAATGGTTCTATAAACATAATACTTATATATTTATCGAGTGAGGTTTTAGCTATTAATGATATATATATATATATACCAATTAAGCCTTGTATAACCCCTGCAATTGTTTGATATAAAATGGTTTTACAAAACCCCTTTTTGTGTTTTATGCAGTATCCTAAGGTAATGCCTAAAAATAATATACTAGTTGATGATATTATTGCCCTTATAGGATCTATAAACATTAACATAACTATAGAACTCAAAATACAAGTTAATAAAGCAATCTTTCCATTATGCCTTACATATAATATTACTACTGGCAATGGTAAAGCTATGGATATTACTGTACCTAAAACAGGAACATATATTATAATAAAATTAAATATAATAATAAGAGCAGCCATTAAACCTACTTCTAACATTTCTTTTGTAGTGTATTTTCTATTTTGCATAATTTCCTCCTAAAATAAAGCTTGTTAAAATCAGGTTTATCTTTCTTTTAAGTGAGAATTTAACTTAGAAAGGTTTTTACCATCCTTTTCAACTACATCCTCTTCTATTATTCCAATTTTAAGCTTCTTTTTCATTGTCTCATCTACAGCCGTGTAAGAATATCCTAGCCTTTCTGCTAAAACATATAGTATTATTATTGCCCCGGAAATGCATTCTAATATTGCTTCTTGGGCTACATTACTACCCTTTGTTAATAGTTTGAAGAATTCTGCTATCACAGACAATAGTTGTGACTTTAATCCTTCGATTATTTTTATATCTGACATTATATTAAAGTTATCCTGTTTCAATATAACCCCTCCTATATTCCCTTATTGCTATTATACCTTAAAGGTCAAGATTAAATATATATCTATTGTAGTTTTCTTTCAATATTTATGCAACTAGTTAATAGATTAGTCACTCACAGCTTCTCATTTTATATATGATACCCAAATACTTCTGCAGCTGTTAAAAACTTAATAGATTCATCTTTATTACCATCAACCTCATAGGCTTTTCCAAGAAGATAATATATTTGTCCATTTGAGGGTTCTATGCTTAAAGCAGCTTTTAGTATGTTTATTGTATCATAGAGCTTACCTTCTTTTAAAAGCTCTTCAGCTGTATCTATATAGTTTACATCATCTTTCTTGTCAAATAACATATTTTTAGGCAAATCCTTTAAGATTGATTTTATCTTATCTGAAGTAAAAGGTTTTTGGAGATAAGCCATAGCCCCTAATTTAGTACAATCTACAGCATTTTTTACTGTTGCAAAAGCTGTCATTATTATAACGGGAGTTAATATACCCTTTACTCTTATTTTTCTAAGCACTTCTGTTCCGCTGATTTCTGGCATCTTTATATCTATAAATGCCAGATACAACTTTTCCTTTTCAAAAATTTCTAAAGCATCATATCCACTTTTACATTGTATAACTTCATATCCCTCTAACTCTAGGCATGTACTTAACATCATCCTTATGTTTTTAGTATCATCTACAACAAGTACCTTTTGCATAGTAAACTCCTCCTAATTTTCCTCATTTATAGGTATAGATATGATAAATTCACTACCCTCTCCAAAAATACTGTCACACCATATTTCTCCTTTGTGTATCTCTACTATTTGTTTACATATCGAAAGTCCAAGCCCAGTACCTTTATTTTCGCTATCTTCTGGACGAATTTGAATAAATTTATCAAAAACCTTATCCAAATAATCTTCTGGTATACCAATGCCTGTATCTTTCACTGATATATATATCTTAGAATCAGACTTATAAACTCTTATATTTATTTTATCCTGATCTAATGAATATTTAATTGCATTAGAAATCAGATTATTAATAACCCAGGTTAACTTTTCAAAATCACCTCTTATTGTTGGTAACCCTTTTTGTACCTCATAGGATAAGTCAATCTTTTTACTTTCAGCTAAATTATAAAATTCTTTTATAGAATTTTGAATTATACTTTTTATATTGCAGGATTTAAATGTAAACATGGATTTATCATGTTCTAACTTTGAAAGCCTTAGAAGATCATTGACCAAAGCTAAAAGTTTTTCTGAATCTTCTTTAATTGTATCTATGACTTCCTTTTGTTTACTGTTTATTTCTCCTAAACTACCCTCTGTAAATATACTTGTTCCCATCATTAGTGAGGTTAGTGGAGTCTTAAATTCATGAGAGATAGTGGATATAAATTCTGTCTTCATATTTTCAATCTGCTTTAATTCAGTAACATCTTGAAAAACTACAACAACTCCATTTATATTTTCTGTATCATTACTATTAGCTACCGCTGTTACTATTACATTAAAATAATATTCTTCATCTTTTATATAAATATTAATTATCTTTTCTTTATGCTCATTAGTACTATTTATTATTTTATAAGACCTTGATATATAATCAAAAACCCTTCCTTGGTCTAAGGCTTCTAAAAAATGCTTATTTAGGACCTCATCCTCTTCTATATTAAAAAACTCTTCAAAGGCTTTATTTAATAATGTTATTTTATAGTTAGTATCTAAGACTATAAGTGGTGTAGATGAGCTTCTAACTATGGCCATAGTCTTATTCCTCTCTTCTAGTAACTTACCTAAAGTACTTCTTTCAAATTCATATAGACGTTTGGTCATATTATTAAATTCTTTTGCCATTATACCTATTTCATCTTCTGATATTATTGGTGATTGTTGGTTTAAGTCCCCTTCTTTAACCCTTTTTATAGTTTCAGTTAAAAGGTGTATTGGTTTAAATACCTTATTTAAATAATACTTAGATAATATAAATCCCATTATCACGGCAAAAATTGAAAGTATTAATATTAAATACATAGAATCTTGAGCATCATTAGTTACCTTATCTTTACTATTTAACATAGATTCTTCATTTAAAGATCTAATATCATTTAAAGTATCCCTTACACTATTTTCTGTTAATATCATTGTGTCATTGTAAAACCTTACAGCTTCCTCCAAATTAGAGTTACTAATAATAACCTGAAGTGATGAAAAGTTTTTAATATATCCTACATACTGCTTAGACAGAACCTTTATAATTTCTTCTTCGCCTTTTTCTGTAATATTATTGGCCTCTACGTTATAGCACCTTAAAAATTCATCGCTCTCTTTATAAAACTCATCAATATTATCTTGAGTCTTATTATATATACTAGATATGACTATCAAATCTAGCTTTTCCAAAGATTCAGACATATTGTTAGATGCCTTTATACTTTTATAATTATCAATCATAAGTCCATCAATAGAGTTTTTTAAATTATATAAATTAACTACCGAGCATATACCAACTATGCCAATGGTTATTACCAAAGATAAGTAGATTAATGTTATCTTATCCTTAAATGTTTTATTCATAAATATTCTCCTTAAAAGTTTAACATTATGCAATTTTACACTATAAATTAATTTAAGTATATTCCTTACTTGTTTAGGCTTCAATAGGCTACACCATACATAAGTTTAGAAAAACACTATATATTATGAGTAAGATAAAGATAATCTACTTTAATAGCTTTTAATATATAGAAAAATCTATTTCTAACCACAAATGTTATAATATAAGAAAATTTCACTATACAATCTTTATACCAACTTATAAGTTGAGTTTATTACATAAAACAAAAAAAATAAACCCCAACCTACGAATAGGGTATACTTTTACCATTTATTTTTCTGTTGTAAATGGTAATAAATCTATTTTTCTTTATCCCTTTATAGCCCCCGTTACTTCTCTTTTATGCTTTTCCCCAACCC
>CAYYWN010000167.1:0-5272 GCA_964474485.1 uncultured Clostridium sp.
CCATTCTTACATTAGAAAGTAAATCTAATGCTTCTTTTGAAGTTAAAATTCTTGAACTTTTCAAAAGCCCTAATGACCTGTATATTTTATCTTCCAATTCATTCCTATATCTTCCTAAAAACTGTTCTCTAGCTCTATTTTCTTGAGATATAAGCTGCGATACCACAGCCTCTAAGTTACTTAAAATATCTTCTTCCTTCATTCCAAGAGTTATTTGATTTGAAACTTGATATATATTGCCTTCTGCTTTTGACCCCTCTCCATAAAGCCCTCTTAATGTCATACCTAGCTGTGTAAGAGCCTTTAAAGCATCATTAATCTCATCTTTCATAGTTAATGCTGGAAGATGGAGCATGGCTGATACTCTCATACCCGTTCCTAAATTAGTGGGACATGCAGTTATATATCCTAAATTATCATCAAATGCAAAATCAAGTTTTTCTTCTAAGTCATCATCTATATTATTTGCAAGCTTATAAGTTTCCCTTATATCAAAACCAGAGCTTATGCATTGAATCCTCAAATGATCTTCTTCATTTATCATAAGACTGATTGTCTCATCTTCGCTTAATAAAAATGCAGATTTATCTTTTGAAGCTAATAAATTGGGACTAATAAGGTGTTTTTCTATATAATTTCTTCCCTGATTTAAATTAACCTCCCAAAGATCTATATCTTTAAAGTTTCCCTTGTCTTTTTCTACTTCAAAAAATGTATCCTCGATTTTTTTAGCTAAAGCCTTTGCTTCCTCTGAACCTAATTTATGTGGAAAAGCAACTCCTTTTATGTTTCTTGCAAGCCTTACTCTGCTACTTAATACCATATCATCATTACTTGTAATATTATCGATCCAATTTCTCATAGTATCACTCCTACTCTAATTTTTGAAGGGCCTTTATTTCATCCCTTAACATTGCTGCTTTTTCATATTCCTCAGCTAATATAGACTTTTGTAGGTCTTCTTTTAATGATAATATCTTTTTTCTTTCCATAAGGGCCTTTCCAGACTTTAGTGGAAACTTACCTACATGCTCTGTATCTCCTTGAACTCTTTTTACAATTGGTAGAAGTATCTCATTAAAGTTTTCATAACACTTACTACAGCCTAAAAGCCCTTTCCTTTTAAATTCGCTGTAGGTCATACCACAATTTTCGCATGAAGCCTCTTGAAGAGGAGCACTCTTTGATGACTGATTTATATAATCTACAAGCCCACTAAGTAAACTTTGAAAAGAAAAGGGTGAATCCATATTAAAATCTGATCCCATACCTAATCCTTCTTGTTCCTTTGCACATTGCTCACATATACTAGTTTCTTGCTTAACACCATTTACTATTTTTACTATATGCACATTCGCTGGATTTACATTACATCTCTCACACAACATTACATCATCACTCCAATTCTTTTAATATTAAACCTATTATTATTTTTATAAATGCATCATGATAAAACTACCATTATCATAGATTTTAAAAGTTCCGCTCTTATCTTATTTCTACCTTCAGTATTTATAGATGCTAAAACTCTATCATTTATCACAGTTTTTACTATCTGTCCTTCTCTATCTTTGAGTATTTCAATATCTATCAGCACTTCAATTAATGATATAGCACAGTCATAAGTTATACTATCTCCTATTTTTTCATTTATCATATCTTTTACATGTTCATAACTATCCTTAGTTTGCCTTATTACAATGTATCCTCCGCCACCTCTACGACTTTCGATTATATAACCTTTGTCTATGGTAAACCTAGTAGTTAAAACATAATTAATTTGTGATGGGGCACAGCTAAAGTGACTTGCTAATTCATTTCTTTGTATTTGCAGCTTTTCGCCCTCATTCTCTTCTAACAATGATTTTATAAATGCTTCTATTATATCTGATAATATAGCCATTATGTCACCTCTTTGACTTTGTCTTTCTTTGACCTTAGTACAATCATATTATTATCTTGAATTTTATTCAAGAGACAAATCTTATACTTTTAGTTTAAATTTGATTAAATTTTGCAAAATCTATAACTTAACTGTTTTTTTCTTTTATTTGCTACTATTTACTTTTAGTTTCTCTAAGACTCGTATTTGAACATATATTATAACTACATTATATTATAACAACTTTATTATTGGTTATACTAAACTTGAGGTGAATTTTATGTTAATATATTGGGTTGGTCATTCTTGTTTCTTAATACAAACTTCTAAAGGCACAAATATATTGATGGATCCCTTTGAAGGGTTAAATTTAAACTCCCTTTATGATATTTGTCCTAATATAGATATAGTAACTATAAGTCACAAGGCTTTTGATCATTCTTACATAGATCCATTTAAAGACAAATCAATAATAGTTGACAACACAAAAGGTTTTTTGTTTAAAGATACTAAGATAATTGGATATCCTACTTATGGAGATGATAATCGTGGCTTAAAACGAGGAGAAAATATTATTTATAAAATTTCTACTGAAGAATTTTCCTTATGCCATTTAGGAAACCTTGGACATATTCTTAATGAAGGTTTAATAAAAGAAATAGGTGATATAAACGTGCTTTTTGTTCCTGTTGGTGGAAATGTTACCTTAAACGGTAATAACGCTTGTACTGTTGCGTTAAGCCTTCAAAGTAACATTATTATACCTATGTGTTATAAATCTTCAAAATGTTTGTTTTTAAGTGAGGATGCCTCTAGATTCATAATAAAAATGAAAAATGTAATAAATAGAAATCATATAAGTGTTTTATTAGATCAAGATATTTTAGATTTTAAAAATCAGGTTATACTTATAAAACCCTTGCAATAATTTTATATAAATACAAAAAAGATCGCCTTAAGACGATCTTTTTTTCGTTCAAAGTTATTCTTGAACTGGTGCACCTACGGGACAAACACTTGCGCAACTTCCGCAGTCAATACAAGTATCCGCATCTATAACGTATATAGTATCTCCTTGAGCTATAGCGTTTACTGGGCACTCTGGAGCACAGGCTCCACAACTTATACATGATTCTTCAATTTTGTACGCCATATAAAACACCTCCTAAGAATTTTAGACAAGCTTATTGTCCAACTACATTTTAACATGTTTCATTTAAATTTAAAAGATGTTTTTTATTGTGTTTAATATAAATTTAACAATTGCTGATTTTAATAATATGCTCTGTTATAATATTAAATTTATTATTGTGATACACTATATCCCTTATCTTCAATTGATGATATAATCTTTTCAACTGTTACTAATTGCTCATCATATACTATTTGTATTTCACCCTTATCTTGTAGTATTTCACAAGCTACTACCCCATCATTTTCACCCATAGCTTCTTTAATCTTACTTACATCTAAATTTGTATCCATGTTAGTAACCTTTAAACTAATGTTCATATAAATTTCCTCCCTTAATCAATTTTGAATAAATCTTTTATTAATTCTTTATCAGAATGGTCTACAGGTTCAATTTTGATTTCACTTTCGCTTACAGTGCCTTCGTAAGAGCCAGATATTAGAGATACTTCGCTTATATTGAATTCTTTTAAAAATTCCTCATCATTAGATTTAAGTTTTACCTTTACTAATTCTTTTACAACACTATTTCCTACCACTTCCCCCTTACCTATTTCAGTTTTTACTATAGATCCAATCTTAGGTAGCCTTTTTCTTGTATTTTCATAAGTCTCTTGCTCATAATTTAGGCAACACATAAGTCTTCCACAAATACCTGATATTTTAGTTGGATTAAGAGAAAGATTTTGTTCCTTTGCCATCTTTATGGATACTGAAGCAAAGTCTCCTAAAAATGAAGAGCAACACATAGGTCTTCCACAAGGTCCAAGGCCTCCTATCATTTTCGCTTCATCTCTCACGCCTATTTGTCTTAGCTCAATTCTAGTTTTAAAAATAGTTGCAAGATCTTTTACTAGGTCCCTAAAATCTACTCTTCCTTCTGCAGTAAAATAAAATATAACCTTATTATTATCAAAGGTATATTCTACATCTATAAGTTTCATAACTAGGTTATGATCGCTTATCTTTTTTGTACATACTTCAAATGCGTACTTTTCTTTAGTCTTATTCTCCATATGCTTCTTTATATCCTCTTCTGTTGCCATCCTAAGAACCGTCTTTAAGGGAGCTACAATATCATCTTCATTTACCTCTTTACACCCTATAACACACTGTCCGAATTCTACTCCTCTTGCTGTTTCTACTATTACATTCTTATCTTTATCTATCTCCATATCCATAGGGTCGAAATAATAAATTTTCCCTGCTTTCTTAAATCTCACTCCCACTACCTTTATCATATTAAACCTCCAATATATTAAGCAGCATAACATCTAATGTCATGGCAGCATTAGCATTCCTATCTAAACTGTACTTAGTATCATTTATTACATTTACTAGTTTGTTTAATTTTGTAAAAGACACTTCTCTTGACATATAGCTTACACTTTTTATTTTATCTTTGTTTATTACAATATCTTCATTCCCTGTTTCTTTGTAAACCATTATATCTCTTATAAAAGAAAGCATTATAGTAAATAAGTCTTCATATTTATCTTTAAACTTTAATATCTCTTCTTCATACTTTACTACATATTCCATGTCTTTACAATTCATATCTTTTAATATATTAAAGCCTAAGTCTCTCATATTATTAAAACTATCATCATTTAAATACTTATCTACTCTTCCAGGTATACCTCCACTAAAAGATACGATAACTTTTATCTCTTCTTCTTTTAGCATTTTGTAATTATCATCTATATATTGTCTTATTTCTTCTTCTGTAAGCATATTTAACTTATGTATTTGACATCTAGATTTCATTGTGTCTAAAATGGCTTCTGAATTTTCACAAAGTAATATTATATAAACACCCTTAGGTGGTTCTTCTATAGTTTTTAAAAATGCATTTTGAGCTTGTTGTGTCATTTTTTCAGATTTATATATTATAATTACTTTCTTTTCTCCCTCAAAGGGCTTTTTATTAGTCTCTTCTATTAGTTCTCTAATTTCATTTACACCCATGCCTTTTTTAATATTTCTATAATGAATTATATCGGCATACTCTTTTTCTTCTTCTTTTCCTAAGATTTTAATTGCTAGGTTGTTAGCGAGAACACTTTTCCCTATTCCATCTTCCCCTATAAGGAGATAGGCATGAGAAAGTGTTTGATTTTTTATAGAATTATAGAAACTAGATATAATCTTCTCATGCCCTATAACATTTTTCATTTAAAGTCTCCTCTAGTTAAATTT
>CAYYWN010000168.1:0-5267 GCA_964474485.1 uncultured Clostridium sp.
TACCCAAATAAAGTCTATGATATTTTTTAGGAGGATTTTCCATAAAATCATCTTGATCTATATAAATTTCTCTTGAAAAAGGTACTTTTCTTGTACCTGACTCAGGATTGTCTCCATTGTTTTCTATATCCAGCATCTCAACTTGATTTTCAGGATAATTTGTTATTATAAGCTTTAAAGGCTTTAATACTGCCATAGTTCTTGAAACCTTTGGCATTAAATCTTCTCTTATAAAATGGTCTAACATTTGCGAATCTACAAGGCTATTAGCTTTAGCAACTCCAATTGCTCTACAAAAGTTTCTAATAGATTCTGGAGTATATCCTCTTCTTCTAAGTCCAGCTATGGTAGGCATTCTTGGATCATCCCATCCATCTACAATCTTTTCATCAACTAATAATTTTAGTTTCCTTTTGCTCATTACAGTGTTTGTAATATTAAGCCTTGCAAATTCTATTTGCCTTGGTACACTTTTCATTTCACATTCTTTTACTACCCAGTCATAAAGAGGTCTGTGATCCTCAAATTCTAGAGTGCAAATTGAATGAGTTATTCCTTCTATAGCATCTTCTAACGGATGTGCAAAATCATACATAGGGTATATGCACCATTTATTCGAAGTATTATGATGACTAGTATGAGATATTCTATATATTATAGGATCCCTCATATTCATATTTGGAGAGTCCATATCTATTTTAGCTCTTAATACCTTTTCTCCATCCTTAAAATCTCCATCTTTCATCTTCTCAAAAAGATTTAAATTTTCTTCTACTGATCTATTTCTATAAGGACTTTCTTTTCCAGATTCAGTTAAAGTTCCTCTATATTCTTTCATCTCTTCTGGTGTTAAATCACAAACATAAGCTTTTCCCTTTTTAATAAGCAAATTAGCTCTATCATACATCTTTTCAAAATAATTTGATGCAAAATATAGTTCATCCCATTTAAACCCAAGCCATCTCACATCATCTTTTATAGATTCTACATATTCTGTATCCTCTTTAATAGGGTTTGTATCGTCGAATCTCAAATTTGTTTTTCCTTTAAATTCATCTGCAAGTTCAAAATTTAGAACTATTGACTTTGCATGGCCTATATGTAAGTATCCGTTAGGTTCTGGCGGAAAACGAGTTATTATTTCTTTATGCTTTCCTGAATCTATATCTTCTTTTACTATGTTCTTTATAAAATTTGAAGTGCTATTATTAATCTCCACTTATGACCATTCCTTTCTTAGTATTCTATTACCTTTTTAATTTTAATCCAGTAATTAGAATAAGATTATGTACATATAACTATATCATAAAAATTAAACTCATCTCATATTTTACTTTAATTTTAAATATACTTCTATAAATCTTATATAATATCGGTTTAATCCTTATTTAAACTAATTCAATTGGTGGAGATAGGGGGGATCGAACCCCCGACCTTTTGAATGCCATTCAAACACTCTCCCAAACTGAGCTATACCCCCATGTTTATACTTTATTTTAAATTATAATCTCTTAAGATTCCATAAATCAAAATAATTTAACTATAACTATTATATAGTTATTACGAATAAAAATCTAGTCTATATTGAAATGTGGCTACATAAAGTATATAATATGTTTAATTCGAATTCCTTACTCTAAATTCAATATAAAGGGAGGTATTTTTATGATTATAACTACTACAAATACCATAGATGGGAAAACAATAACTAGCTATAAGGGAATAGTTTTTGGAGAAGTTGTAGCTGGTGTTAACTTTATTAAAGATCTTGCTGCAGGACTTTCTAACATATTCGGTGGCCGATCTGACTCCTATGAAAACGAACTTATTGAAGCAAGAGAACAAGCCATTGAAGAATTAAAGCAAAGAGCCTCATCCATGGGTGCCAATGCAGTGATTGGCATAGATGTAGATTATGAAACTTTAGGCCAAGGCAACATGTTAATGGTAATAGCCTCTGGTACTGCTGTATTTGTTGAGTAAAAATAATTATAATATAACTATAAGTAAATCACGAACTATATATTTTAGAAAAAAACTAGGTAATTAATATATATAATTACCTAGTTAATATTTAATATTTATTTCTTTCTTCTTTTTTCCTTAGTAACGAAGAAGTGTCTAAGGTTTTAGAATTCTCTTTTATACCCTGTTCCTTATTATTTTTATTACTATCAGCATCTTTTTTATTGTTTTCCCTTTTAGTTTCATCTGATATATTCCAATCTGATTTAATAAAATCTTTCTTAGATACATTTTCTAACTTGCTTTTAATATTATCTTTATCTTCATTCTTACTTTTTATCTTAAAACTTTTCTTTAATTTTTCAAAATATTTATCTGTTTTTTTCTTTCCTTTAAATAATTTGATATTTAAATTTAATCGTCTATAAGCTATGTCTATCATAAATAGAATAAGTCCTATAGATAAAAGTATATTGGTTAAATCTATTCTACTCCATACAGCTTCTAAACTAGAATTAAATATTTCATCAGAAGATTTTACAAAGGTACCTTTAGTCTCTTCTACTAGCTTATCCAAGGCTCCTTCATCTTTAAAGAACTTATATTCAGGCGAATATTGCATGGCAATAGTTGTGTTTTGAGCATTAACCACTTTTTCTTCTTCTATCTCTCTTATATTTAAACTATAAAAGCCTGTTTCTTTAAGTTCTAAAACTCCGGAATATTTTCCAGGTTTTGTAGCTTCTAAATATAAATCTATTTTTTCTCCTTTGTCACTAGTTACTAAAGCATTCACTTTTTGACTTTCACTTTTGTTTTTTGTTTCATATTCTATAAATGCCTGTTTTCCAGTAATGTTAACACTTATAGTTCCTTCTCCATCACCATAGTTTTCTATAGACCAATTAAGTATGTTCTGCCATAACTTAGTGGTTTTATTCCAACTAGATAAATTTTTACTCCATCTTCCGGCCATATCAGAATTCCATGCAACAGATCTTCCAAGTCCATACTGCCAGGCTGTAAGTATAGGGTCATCTTCATCTGAAGATAGTATTATACTAGAGGTTTCTTTTGCTGAAGATCCCACATATCCAAGTAGTGTTGGAAAACCATCGTTTGCCACTCCATTTAGTATATTATGAGGGCTAGTTAACTTTGGCGTAAACTCCCTATTGTTTAAGTACACCTTTGATGACAAAAAAATCTCTTTTGCAAATATTCGTGGAATATCTGTATATATGTCCGTATGATAGCTTCTTCCCCCACCAATATTTGCCAAGCCCTGTAGTAAAGCTTTATCTGCATCCGATCCAACTGAGACTGTAGATAGGGTTATCTTTTCATCATTACCAGTATTAAGTATATCTTCGTATTGATTAAACCCATCCTGTCCGTCTGTAAGAAGTATAATATGCTTTATTTTTGCATCATTATTTTTTAATCCGTCATAAGCTTCCTTTAATGCTGGATAAATACTAGTTCCTCCCTGTACACCTATGGATCTTATTTTACTTTTTATATCCTCTTTATCTTTGCTGTTTTTAATAGGTACTACCCAGTTAAATGAATCATCAAATGCTAAAACTCCTATATCATCTGTAGTCCTTAATGTTTCTACAGCTTTTTCTGCTGCTTCTTTAGCTAATGCAAGTTTTGTTATGGGATCTCCCCCACCCATACTTCCAGAGTGATCTATTACAAGGGCTAATGCCATTTTTGGTATTTCCTTCTTGCCACGCATATCCATATAAACTGGAAGTACACTTTCAAAAGGTGTATTTAAATAGCCTCCTAAAGCAAAAGAATCCTCTCCTCCTGTAGCTATAAAGGACCCGGCATATTCCTTAACGTAATCTTCTAAATTATCTATAAACCCTTTATTAATATCATCTATATGTACATTAGCAGTAATTATAGATTTAAACTCTAACATTTCTTTAAGGCTTCTTGGAGCTTCTTTTGAATTTACTTTCTTGTAATTCATAGAAAGTGTGGAAAATATATTTTCTAATTCCTTTCCCTCTCCATCTCTACTCTCGATTAGCAAAATTTTAGGTTTTTCTTCTGCATTAGTAAATGTAAGATATTCATTATTCTTTACTTCACTATCCAAAGTAGGCTCAATGACTACCTTATAACTTTTAAAACCTCCGGAATCTTGAGTATCTTTGAAAACAAAGTTATTTTTTCCTTTTTCAATATCTACACTTTGCTCTGCCTTTTTAGTTCTATCTGAATACAATGAAACCTTAGCTGAAGTCTTTATATTACTTTCTATAGCTATTACTACTGAAAATTCATCTCCTATATTTATGCGTTCTGGTATGCTTACTTTATCTACATAGACTTCAGGCTTGCCACTTTTATTTACTTTATAAACCTTAACCTCTACATCTTGAGTCTCTAAAGAGGGGGCCGTTTTAAGTAAGTTCCCCTTATTTTCTTCTCCATCTGTTATAATTACTAGCCTTTTAGCACTTTCTTCTGGAAAAGTTAATAAAGCTTTTGTAATAGCATCCTCTATATTTGTAGAAGTAGATGTAGATAACAGCATGTCTGAAATCCCATTAAATGTATTACCCTTTGAAAAAAACTTTTCTAAAATTGCTCCATCTCCAAAAACCATAACTGCTGCCTTATTCTTTCTAGGCATACTTTCAATAGATTCCTTTATAAATCTTTCTCCCTCTTCTTTAAAATCTTTATTTGATTCAGAGAGGTCAAATAAAAATAATGTTGAAGTATCTTTTATGTTTAATTTAATAGTTATGCCAGAAAGGGCTAAGCATAATAATATAAATATGCTTATTCTAGAAATAGCTGTTAATGTCTTCTTTTTTCTAAATCTTTTTAAATCTTTAAATGTATATATAACAATTGCTATAAACACGGGTATAAGGAATAAAAATATAGGTCTTATTATCTCTAAGTTCACTAATTTCTATTGGTTAAGAAAGCATTCAAACTTAACCATACTCTCCCTTCTATCTTTTTAGATGTAATCTTTGCTTTTTCCTAATATCCCTTTAAATATAAAATCCACTCAATCAAAATAATTATTAAAGCTAATATTATTAAATATATTCTAAGGTTTAATCCACCTTTTATAGATTTATTATCTTTTAAATTATCTATTGATTTATTTTCTTCTTCAATATTTGACTCACTATCTGTTGGGAAATTTACCGTAAATGAAGTTTTTATAGTTTCCTCATCTATCTTTTGAGATACCTCATAAATCCCTATAATGTCTGTTGCTCTATAAGGCTTTAAAGGAAATCTTAAATCTATAAATTCCT
>CAYYWN010000169.1:0-5228 GCA_964474485.1 uncultured Clostridium sp.
TATCTTTATCCAGGAAAATAAATGTAGGCATAAGTCTTACTTTATATCTTTGTGCTAAATCATTATTTTCTGGCAACTCAATATTTACCTTTTTTACTTTAACCTTATCTCCATATTTATCATTAAATTCCTCTAAAATTGGCTCCATACGCCTACATGCAGGACATGTAGGTGATCCTAGTTCTAAAAGAACTGGTATATCACTGTCTTTATCATCATCTGGGTTATATCTTTCAAAAGCTATACCTTTTTCTTCACCCTGTTTTTTAATATTATGTTTGTTAGAACCCTTAGCATAATATACACCAAAAAGGGCTAAAGCAATTATAAGTACTATTAAAAGTTTTATCCATCTTTTCAAATTAACACTTCCTTCCGTATACCCTCATACGGTATATATTAAAGTAAAGTAAGTACTATGTCAATTATTTTTAAAATATAAGTATATATTTATTTCAGATCAACTTTTTATTTGATTATATTAAAAAGGTTAGTAAAATGCATTAATACATTTTACTAACCTTTTAATTACTTTTTACAAGAATCTCTTTCAACTAATATATATGGAAGCTCAAAATGCTTTTGATCTAGTTCTTTTTCTTTATTATTTATAAGTTTTATAAGCATTCTCATAGCCACAGATCCCATATCATACATTGGTTGAGATATAGTTGTAAGCTTTGGATAAAATATGGATGCTAAATATAAGTCATTAAAACCTACTACATCAATATCCTCTGGAACTAATATCCCTTTTGATCTTAGTGCATTTATAGCCCCCATAGCAATCTCATCTGAAGCGCAAAATATAGCGTCTATATTTTCCTTTTCTATGAGCTTTTCAATTCCTTCATACCCAGTTTGAGCCTTTAAGTCTCCAAAATACACCAAATCTTCACTAAAGCTTAATTCACTTTCATTTATGGCTTCCTTATACCCAAAGTATCTTAAACTCCAAGCATTCTTAACATTTTTAGGTGTACCTATGTAAGCTATGTTTTTATTTCCTTTATCTATCAAATATTTTGTAGCTTCATAAGCAGCACGCTTATTGTCTATGGTTACACTAGGAAGATTACCTTCATCATCCTTACTTTCTACAAGCACTGTGGAAAGTTCTAATTCCTTTATAAGATCTAAAATCTCTGGTTCAAGGGAAGTACTCATATACAATACTCCATCTATCATCTTTTCTTTTAGAACCCTTAAATATTCCTTTTCCTTTTCTAAATCTGAATCTGAATTACAGAGCATTACGTTATAATCATATATATTAGCTACATCCTCTGTACCTCTTACTATTTCTGGATAGAACTGATTAGATATATCTGGTATTAATATACCTATAGTTTTTGTTTTTTGTGTCTTTAGGCTTCTAGCCACTATGTTTGGTCTATATCCTAATTTTTTTATAGCCTCTACTACTTTCTTTTTTGTGTCCTCATTTACTACGTCTACATCGTTTAATACTCTTGAAACTGTAGCAATTGATACTCCTGCTTCTCTAGCTACGTCTTTAATTGAAGATGCCATATCTTTTCCTCCTCTTTTATAAAAAGCTATGCTTTCTTAATATGTAATGGATTATTCATAATTAATGTTTTACATATATATTTAAATTTTAAAAATAAAGCTATATACTCCATAAATGAAATTTATTATTAGTAATACTATGAGTAAGTCATCCATCCAAATAACATTTTATTGCATTTATCAATATTATACCATATATCCTTATTATCTGTATTATCTCATTTATAATACTATTTTATGAATTAAATAATCTGCAAGAAAGTTAATTCTCTTGCAGATTATTTTTAATTCTTACCCTATTATCTAGGCTAAATTTTGAAATTATAGGATAAACTCTTTAATAATAAATGATAAATTTATCTACCTAACCACAGCAATCTCTAACTCTTCACCATTTATATTAAATGTATTATAATTGGCTTTTTCATTATATATTACCTTTTGAGATAAAGTTTCTCGTTTTATCACGTCTTCAAATTTCTTTACAACTAGAAGAAGCATATCATTTTTAGATACATATAGATTTATCTTATCTGCAACTTCAAATCCACTTTCTTTTCTAATGTTTTGGATTTTGCTTATTATTTCTCTTAAGTGACCTTCTTCTTTTAATTCATCTGAAATGGTAGTATCTAAAACTACACCTATTTGTTCCTCACCTGCAAATGCAAAACCTTCAAGTCCTTGCATTGTAACTAATAAGTTCTTAGAATCTAACACTATTTCTGTTTCATTTACATTTATAGTTACAGTTCCTCCACTTTGTATTGTTCCTGCAAGTTCCATTTGGTTTCTTGAAGCTATTTCCTTTTTTATTCCAGGTATAAGCTTACCATAAGGCTTACCAAGTACAGGCAAGTTTGGTTTTAATTCAAAGTTAACATATTCAGATAAGTCAGCACCAAATTCTACTACCTTTATATTAAGCTCATCTTTTATAATACTTCCATAATATGTTGGTAAGGATGTAGTATTTATAAGCATCTTAGATAATGGCTGCCTGTTTTTTATATTAGCACCATTCCTAGCGCTTCTGCCTAACTTTACTATATTATATGCCATATCCATTTCTCTTTCAAGATTTTCATCTACCAATTGTTCATTGTATTCCGGCCATAAGCAAAGATGTAGACTTTCTTTAGCATCCTTATCAAAACTCACCACAAGATTTTGATATATTTCTTCTGTTATAAATGGAATAAATGGGGCTGATACTTTACAAACTGTTACAAGTACATTATAAAGAGTCATATATGCTCCTATTTTATCATCTGTAAGCTCTTCACTCCAATATCTAGACCTATTTCTTCTTACATACCAATTAGATAATTCATCTACAAAACCTTCTATAGCTAAAGCTGCTTGAGTTATCTTGTAACCTTCAAGATTCATATCTACAGTTTTTACTAAGGTATTTAATTTAGATATTATCCATTTATCCATGATATTTTCTGATTTAAAGTCTTTATATTCCATTGGATTAAACTGATCTATTTCTGCATATAAAACATAAAATGAATATACATTCCATAATGTACTAAGGAATTTTCTTTGAGCTTCTGCCACATCATCTTTTGAGAATCTTGTTGGAAGCCACGGTGCACTTGCAGTATAAAAATGCCATCTTGTAGCATCTGCCCCTTGAGTTTCTATAACATCAATAGGATCTACAACATTTCCCTTATGTTTTGACATCTTTATTCCTTGCTTATCTAGAACGTGTCTTAGCACTACACTATTTTCAAAAGGGATCTTATCGAATACAGCTGTTGATATAGCAATAAGTGTATAAAACCATCCTCTTATTTGATCTACAGCTTCTGATATAAATTGTGCTGGGAAATTAGCTTCAAATAACTCTTTGTTTTCAAAAGGATAGTGATGTTGTGCAAAAGGCATAGATCCAGAATCAAACCAACAGTCTATAACCTCATGAGTCCTAACCATATCCTTCCCACAATTTTCACATTTTAAATGTACATTATCTATATAAGGTTTATGAAGTTCTATGTCTTGAGGTACATTTATACCTTTATTTTTTAACTCCTCAATACTTCCTATACATTCTCTATGACCACATTCACATTCCCATATTGGAAGTGGTGTTCCCCAGTATCTGTCCCTTGATATTCCCCAATCAATAACATTTTCTAAGAACTTGCCCATTCTTCCTGTTCTTATGTTATCTGGATGCCAGTGTATCTTATTATTATTTTCCATTAACTTTTCTCTTAAAGCAGTAGTTCTTACAAACCAGCTTTCTTTTGGGTAATATAAAAGCGGCGTATCACATCTCCAGCAATGTGGATAAGAGTGGGTGAACTTTTCTGACTTAAATAACATTCCGTTGTCTTTCATATATTCAAGTATTTTAGGATCAGCCTTTTTAACAAAAATGCCCTTCCAAGGTTCAACACAATCCATAAACTTACCTTCAGTATCAACCAAATTTATAAGTGGTAAGTTATGAGCCTTACATACCATGCTATCATCTTCACCATAAGCAGGAGCTGTATGAACTATACCTGTACCATCAGTTAACGTTACAAAGTCTCCATGTATTATAAAGAATGCCTTTTCTTCTGGAGTATAGAACTTAAATAACTGCTCATACTCAAGTCCTAATATTTCTTCCCCCTTAAATTCCTTCACTAATTCATATTCTACATCTCCAATTACAGAGTGTATAAGATCCTTTGCTAATATATAATATTCTTCTCCAACTTTAATCTCAGCATAGTTATACTTCTTGTTTATAGCAAGAGCTACATTAGAAGGTAGTGTCCATGGAGTTGTTGTCCAAGCTAATATATATTTATTTTCTTGTCCCTTAACTTTAAACTTAGTTACTGCTGTAGACTCTTTTACATCTTTATACCCCTGTGCTACTTCATGAGATGATAAGCTAGTTCCGCATCTTGGGCAGTAAGGCATTACCTTATGACCTTTGTATAGAAGATCCTTTTTCCACATTTGATTTAAAGCCCACCAAACTGACTCTATATAATTATTATGATAAGTTACGTAAGGACTATCCATATCCACCCAAAATCCTATACTTTCCGACATTTCTTTCCACATACTTGAATAGGTAAAAACACTATCCTTACATTCATGTATAAACTTTTCTACTCCATACTCTTCGATACCTTGTTTACCAGTTATCCCTAGCTTTTTTTCTATTTCAAGCTCTACTGGAAGACCATGAGTATCCCAACCAGCTTTTCTTAAAACCTTATATCCCTTCATAACCTTATATCTTGGAATAAGATCTTTCATAACTCTAGTTAAAACATGACCTATATGTGGTTTTCCATTTGCTGTTGGAGGGCCATCATAAAATGTGAAATACCTTCCATCTTCGTTTAAATCAAAATTCTTTTGAATTACATCTTTTTCTTCCCAAAGTTTTAGTACGCTTTTTTCCACGTCAACAAAACTTTTTGTTGAATCAATCTTTTTATACATTTTAAATCTCCTTCCTTTTTCATCTATCTTTTTATTTTAAATTTTATTTACTAAGTTATAAGTCCTTTAAGGTTAAGGCAAATAAAAAAACCCCATCCACCAGGACGAAGTTAAATTCGTTATACCACCTATAAAGGTTCAGCCAATAATATAAAATCAGCCAAAGTAGTTCAAGTACATAAGCAGATATCCCAAATCTGAAATTTAGTGATAGTCGCTTACTCATC
>CAYYWN010000170.1:0-5186 GCA_964474485.1 uncultured Clostridium sp.
GTTACTGGAAGAGGCGAAAGTAGCATTGGTTCCAGGATCCGCATTTGGACCAGAAGGAGAAGGATATGCAAGAATTTCTTGCTCATATAGCATGGATACCTTAAAAAAATCTTTAGATTTAGTAGAAGCGTGGCTAAAAAATAATTTTAAAAATATTTAAAGGATAAATAACAAAGATAACCTTACTACTCTACAGTTAATTCATGGGTAGTAAGGTTATTTTCTGTTAATAAAATAGACAGGTATATATTTTTTCTAGTATTTATATAAAAATAATATAGAATAATTTGCAAATTAAATGAGTATATAATTAATAGAATTTAAAAGTATATGGAAAATATAATTGACATAAAAAATAAATTGTGTTAATATTAGAAAAAATGAAACAACTCATACATTATAAATCAATTATCAGTAAAATCAATCAAGCCTATAGATTAAATTTATAATTTAAAAACCAATGTAATCACATTTCAAAAATAAAGATAACATCCTTTATACTATATGCATATCAATAAGTAACCTAACATACTATTTAAGTATTTTCTATATATATTATAATATAATAATACAAATATTAGTCTGAATATTGCGACATATGAGAGGGGGCACAGTGCTTAATTTAAACTTAAAGAAGGGGGGAAATATCTTGATAAAATATATTTTAAAAAGGTTATTTGCAAGCATTATAACCATTTGGATTGTTATTACGTTAACTTTCTTTTTAATGAGATTAATGCCAGGAGGACCCTTTGATGGGGAAAAAAAGGTACCACCACAAATTAAAGCCAACTTAGAAGCAAAGTTTGGAATGGATAAGCCTCTTGGAACACAGTATGCAATATATATGAAAAATCTTCTAAAAGGAGATCTTGGTCCATCTATGAAATATGAAGGTAGAACCGTTAGATGGGTTATTGGTTACTCTTTCCCAACCTCAGCTAAACTAGGTATTGTTGTAGTTATAGTAGCTTTGATTCTAGGGGTTTATATGGGGGTAATCTCGGCTTTAAATCAAGGAAAGTGGCCTGATTATCTCTGCATGATTTTAGCTACATTAGGTGTTACTGTGCCAAGTTTTGTAATGGCCACATTACTCATATTAGTATTTTCTATTAAATTAGATCTGCTACCGGTAATAGGATTTGGAAGCGCTAAAAATTATATTATGCCTGTAATAGCACTCGGAGGATACTCTATAGCATTTATAGCAAGGCTTACTAGGTCTAGACTAATAGAGGTTGTGCAGCAAGATTATGTAAGGACTGCTAAAGCTAAAGGGTTAAGTAGAAACACTGTGATATATAAACATGCCTTAAGAAATTCATTAATACCTATTGTTACTTATTTAGGGCCATTAGTTGCTGGAATACTTACAGGGAGTTTTGTAGTTGAAAGGTTATTCGGTATACCCGGACTTGGTGGAGGGTTCGTAAATTCTATTAACAATAGGGATTACACCACACTTTTGGGAGTTACTATTTTTTATAGTGTTTTATTAGTGGTATGTAATTTTATTGTTGATATTTTATATGTATTTATAGATCCTAGGATTAAGCTTGATAATTTAAAGACTGAATAGTTAGGGGGGTGAATAATATGGAGATTAATGAAAAAATAGATATAGAAATGTTTAATAGGGTTTCTGATGAAGAAAAAATAAAGGATGAAATAGTAAGGCCAAGTGTTACCTATTGGCAGGATGCGTGGAGAAGACTCAAAGCAAATAAACTTGCAATTATATCGCTAGGTTTTATTATAGCAATTACCCTAGGAGCAATTTTTGTGCCTATGTTTTCTAAGTTTGATTATTTTAGTAACGATTTTACTGTAGCTAATCAAAAATCTAGTTCAGTTCATTGGTTTGGAACAGATCAATTTGGAAGAGATCTATTTGTGAGAATTATGTATGGAGCTAGATATTCTTTGACTATAGCTTATGTAGCATCTTTTCTTAATTTTGTTATAGGGGTTTTATACGGAGGTATTGCAGGATATGTAGGAGGAACCGTAGATAGCATAATGATGAGAATTGTAGACATTATATATTCTATACCAATGATGATATATGTAATATTACTTATGGTTATTATTGGGCCTGGGCTTAAAAGTATAATAGTAGCTCTTGCCATTTCATATTGGCTTTCAATGGCTCGTATTGTAAGAGGAGAAATATTACAACTTAAGGAACAAGAATTTGTTCTTGCAGCTAGGGTTTTAGGAGCTAATGGAAAGCGAATATTATTAAGACACCTAATACCTAATAGTATGGGATCTATAATTGTAACGCTAACCTTGCTAATTCCTTCAGCCATATTTACTGAGGCTTTCTTAAGCTTTGTAGGACTTGGGATTCCAGCACCAAAAGCATCTTGGGGAACTTTAACTTCTGAAGCACTTCAAGGGTATACCATATATCCTTATCAGTTAATATTTCCGTCACTAGCCATCTGTTTTACTATATTAGCTTTTAATCTTTTAGGAGATGGACTTAGAGATGCTTTGGATCCAAAATTAAGAAAATAAGCTGATTAAGGGGTGATATATATGGAAAACTTATTAGAAATAAGGGACTTGAAAACCAGCTTCTTCACCCATGTGGGTGAGGTTAAAGCTGTGGGGGGGATATCTTTTAGTTTAAAAAAGGGTCAGGCTGTAGGAATAGTAGGTGAGTCTGGCAGTGGAAAAAGTGTAAGTATGATGTCCTTAATGAGACTTTTATCTGATAATGGAAAGATCATAAATGGTGAAATAATATTTGATAATAAAGATTTAGTGAGACTAAAAGAAAAGGATATGGAAAAAATAAGAGGCAATGATATAGGTATGATATTTCAAGATCCAATGACTTCCTTAAATCCTGTTTACACCATAGGAAAACAGGTAATTGAACCTTTAATGAAACATAAGGCAATGACTAAAACTGAAGCTTACAATACTGCATTAAAGATGTTATCAATTGTTGGAATACCAAGTCCGGAAAAAAGGATGACCCAATATCCTCACGAGTTTTCAGGGGGGATGAGGCAAAGAGTTATGATAGCCATGGCTATGGTATGTAATCCAAAGCTAGTGATTGCAGATGAGCCTACAACAGCTCTTGATGTAACTATACAAGCTCAAATACTTGAACTTATGAAAGACCTAAAAGAAAAGATTAATACATCAATTATATTAATAACTCATGACTTAGGTGTGGTTGCAGATGTATGTGATGATATAAATGTAATGTATGGAGGATTAATCATAGAAAAAGGAAGTAAAGAGGATATCTTTTATCATCCAAAGCACCCATATACTTGGGGATTACTTAAGAGTATTCCAAATCCTAAAGCGCAATTAAAAGAAAGATTGAAACCTATTGATGGTCAGCCACCAGATTTATTAAAGCCTCCTGTGGGATGTCCTTTTGCCCCTCGATGTGAATATGCCATGAAAATATGTTTAGCTAAAAGGCCGCCGTTTTTTAACATTAATAAATATCATACTTCAGCCTGTTGGTTAAATCACCCAAATTCTATTAAGGTAATGGCACCAGTTGGTAGGGAGGAGATTAAAAATGCCTGAAAAAAAGGAAGTTTTATTACAAGTAAATAACTTAACTAAATTCTTTCCAGTTAAAAAAGGAAGCTTTTTCAATAGTAAAAGTTATGTTAAGGCTGTAGATAGAGTAAGCTTTAAAATTAATAAGGGAGAAACTTTAGGACTTGTAGGAGAATCAGGTTGTGGAAAAACTACTTTAGGAAGAACGGCGGTGAGACTTTATGATGCCACGGCAGGAGAAATAATATATAAGGGAGTAGATTTAGCCAAATATAGTCAAAGGCAGATGTTACCTTATAGAAGAAAGTTACAAATGATATTCCAAGATCCTTATGCTTCTTTAGATTCAAGAATGACAGTAGGAGATATAATAGGTGAAGCTATAGATATACACAACCTTGGAAAGGGAAAAGAAAGATTAGAAAAGATCAGAACTCTTTTAGATAGGGTTGGTCTAAATGGAGATCATATAAGTAGATATCCACATGAATTTTCAGGTGGGCAAAGACAAAGGATTGGTATTGCAAGAGCTCTTGCAGTAGAACCAGAATTTATAGTTTGTGATGAGCCTATTTCGGCGTTAGACGTATCCATACAAGCTCAAGTGGTTAATATGCTAGAGGATTTACAAAAGGATTTAGGTTTAACTTATCTTTTTATTGCTCACGATTTATCTATGGTTAAGCATATATCTAATAATATAGGAGTAATGTATTTAGGAAGACTTGTAGAGGTTGGAGAAAGCAATGAACTTTATGCTCATCCTCTTCATCCTTATACCCAGGCGCTTCTTTCTGCAATACCTATACCTGATCCTAAAGCATCTGCGGCGCAAAAGAGGATAGTTTTAAAGGGAGAAATCCCATCACCAATAGATCCTCCTCCAGGATGTAGATTCAAAGGAAGATGTAAATATGCAAAACAAATATGTTCTGAAGAAGACCCAGATTTAAAAGAAGTCCAAAACAACCATTTTGTTGCATGCCATCTATATTAAGCACTATTAATTTTAGGAGGTGACATTAAGAAGGGTTAATGGATTATATAAAATTTATTATAAAGGGGGAAGGGAAATGTTAAAAAAGAATACTAAGATAATAGTCTTATTATTAGCTTTTGCTGTAGGGTCAACAATGTTTGCAGGATGCGCTAAGAATAAAGATGGGGACGTTAAGAAAACAGATCAGGTAATAGTTTATAACCTAGGAGCAGATCCGAAAACTTTAGATCCAGCTTTGAATGCCGCAGTAGATGGTGCTACTGTATTATCTAATACTTTTGAGGGGCTTACAAAACTAGATAGTAAGGATGATCCAGTAGCTGGTGTAGCTGAGAAGTGGGAGATTTCTAAAGATGAATTAGAATATACATTTCACCTTAGAAAAGATGCAAAATGGTCTGATGGGCAGCCTGTAAAAGCTTCTGATTTTGAATACGCTTGGAAGAGGGCATTAGATCCTAATATTGCAGCAGAATATGCTTATCAGTTATATTATTTAAAAAATGCGGAGTCTTATAACAGTAAAGAAGAGAGTAAAGATGGCAAGGCAAAGGCTACTGTAGATGAAATAGGCGTAAAGGCTGTAGATGATAATACTCTTAAAGTTACATTAGAGTATCCTACAAAATACTTTTTATCACTA
>CAYYWN010000171.1:0-5185 GCA_964474485.1 uncultured Clostridium sp.
TATATCTCCAACCTTATATTTTCCATATCCTCTTATTGTAATAGTATTTGTAGATCTGACTTCCTCATTTTTTTCATAACACGTCACATAATCTATAAGTACTTTACCAGAGTTTATATGTTGCTGACTTTTTGCTCTTGAAAAATTAGTAATTGAGCTAACTATAACATCTATCCTCTTTGATGAGGCTAAGTATACATTTGCTTTAAAATTATAACTTGGAATATTTTCATTTTCATTTAAAATTTCTACAATACATGGATTCTTACCTATAACTTTTAAATTCATAAGTATATATTCAAGTATATCGTGAGTTACGGGCAAATAACATTTACTATCTTGTACTATAATATCACCAAATTTTTCTCGTTTTACTCCTAATGACATTAATGCACCTAAATAATCCTTGTGTAAAAGCTCACCAAACTTTGACTTATTTGTAATCTTAATGATTTGAATAGAATAATTAGATCCAGAACCACTAAATCTAATCATCCTTCTCTCAGCGTCCTCAAACCCACCTGAAACGTCACAAATAATATGATTTTTTTTGCAATACTGCTGAACCTTTTTCCAAAGGTTAGGTGTTAGAAATTCATTACTATAAATGGTATTCAATGTTTTGTTTGATAATAAAATCTTATCGTAAACATTTGAACATAAAGATACATTTTCTTCTCCCATGTACTGCAAAAATTCTTTTTTATTCATCTTGATCAACTAACAAGAGGCATAATTATGCACTCTAATAAATATAATAGTATTAATACAATAACTGCTGAAAGATCTAAGGATAAGTTTGGCATAATTTTATCTTGTAATAGCTTAGCTGGTTTTAAAATTGGATCTGTTAAAAACTTTATTATATATAAAAACTTATTTTGTTGTTCTCTAAAAATAAATGATAAAACAACATCTATCAATATAGCATATTCCACTATTGAAAATAAAATTTGAAAAAAAACTCTTAAAATGATTATCCATTCCCTTCTCTCTAAAAACTATTTAGACCAGTTAAACAATCCCTTACTTAATTCAGTCTTTAGTTCACTAGTAACCTCTATATTAGAAGGTGATAATATATAAACACCATTTTCAACTTCTTGAAGTTCACCGCCTAAAGCATAGCTTGAGCCACCCATAAAATCTAATAATCTTTGAGCCGTTTTAGGTTCCAAAGCAGAAGTATTTACAATAACTATTTTTCGATTTTTTAAGTCATCACTTATTTCTGTTACTTCTTCGTAGCTTTGAGGCTTTACTATAGTAACTTTAGCAGAAACTGCAGTATGTATACTTACTACCTTACCTTGATTTTTTTTATTATTTAATTGAGTAGGTTGTTTTACTTCTTCTTCTTCAAATTCATCATATTCTTCATCATATTCTTCGTCGTATTCATCCTCTAGTCCTAAAAGTCCCCATACTTTATTTAATACTTTCGCTGCCATTTATAATCCTCCTAACCTTTTATATTCTTTTACCAAAAATACCTTCTCCAACCCTTACCATATTAGATCCACACTTTAAAGCCAAATCATAGTCTTTACTCATACCCATAGATAAATATTCCATAGAAATATTTGAAAACTTTCTATAGGAAAGACTATCCCATATGTCCTTCATCTTTATAAAATAACTTTCAGAAGACTTTTCATCGCCTTTTGGTATTATAGACATCAAACCTCTAACCTTTACAAAATTGCATTTTTCTATTTCAACAATTAACTCTTCTAGATCTTCTAAAAATACACCATCTTTACTTTTTTCTTTACCTATATTAATTTCAATTAGAGCTTTTGCAACTTTATTTTGCTTCATAAATTGTTTTTCTATTTCTGATAAAAGTTTTATACTATCTAAAGATTGAATAAGATAAACTTTACCTACTATATACTTTACCTTATTTCTTTGAAGGTGACCTACAAAGTGCCATCTTATATCCTTTGGTAGTTCCTGGCTTTTTTCTAATAATTCTTGGACCTTATTTTCGCCAAAGTCTTTTATACCAAAATCATAAGCTTTTTCTATACTATCTTTAGATTGTTGTTTACTTACAGCAATAAAAGTTGCATCTTTTGGTATCTTATTTTTAATTAATTTTAAGTTACCTAAGATATCCATTCATACCCTCTCCTTTGATAACCCTTATAAAGTAACTATTCTTCAAAAATTTTAAAATCCCTTTAAATTTTAAACAAATTATTATTTATTTTTTTTACTAGTTAAAAAGTTTACCTTTAAATCTCCTATATACGGTGAAATTATAATAGTATCCTTCTCTTCTATAACAATATTGATACCCCTACCTTCTAACCTTTTTACGTAACTATCATTAGATTTAAGATTACTCGCAAGATTTTCCTTGTTTCCAATAGCTTCTATATGAAAAGGTGCTGGAAGCTTTACTCCATTTATACTTATAAATGCTGAACTACAATACACTTCAGAATTATTCATTAGCCTTTGACCATTTATTGAAATAGCTTCCGTTCCAAAAAGTTTTAGTTCGTTTATAAGTTGAATTAAATCTGTGTTATGAAAGGTGCGCATATACCTTAAAAGTGGATCCTCTATATCCGGATTAAGCTCATCAAATCCATCTCTCACAGTTATTTCTATACCATTTCCTTGAACCTTATTATAACCTAAAAGTATTTTGTTGTTTTCTAGTTCATCTACTATAGTATCTACTATATTGTTTCCTTGATCTACATATCCTGATTTAAAGGAATTAAGTTTTTTATAATTATTGTAGTACTCCTCTCTTACCTCAGAAACTTCTCTATATAATTTATTTCTTTTATTATACATTTCTTGATATTCTTTCGTACTTACATATTCTCTTTTATTATCTGTACTTAAATTTATATTGAAAGATACAAGAATACCTATCATAATTGTAGCTATAAAAATAAATATTTTTCCTTCATTTAATTTCATAAAATCACCCTTTTTGGATTTAAAAGTTAATGTAAAAATAAGTTAACACATGTTTAACACCTAAGGTATAAGTGTAATTGTCCATAATTTTTTAGATGTTTAGTCTTTTTAAATATAATCCTCTGTTCATAAATCTACGCTTATATGAACTTTAGTTGTGTTTAATTTTTTCTAATAATAACCTTCTTATTATAGCGAAATTGTCAAAAATCCTTCCACCAAATACTATAACTGCAGCAATATATATTGGTATACCAAGTCTATCTCCTAGGTATGCTAGGCCTGCAGCTAAAGCTGCATTTCCAAAAAAACCAGATATAAATATATCAGCTTGGAAGTTCTTAGATAGATATGCCCTTATAGCTCCAAAAACTGAATCTAAGCAAGCAAGTATAGCCACAGATATATAAGGTGAAAACTTATCTGGAATATTTACTTTCAAAAACATCCCCATTAAAACTCCAATTAAAAGTCCAATTAATGCTATCATTTTATCACTCCTACTTATTCTACAGCTTTAATATATTCTCGCTTATAGTTTTTGCTAAACTTAGGTATATTTATTGAATCAGACATCTTAATGTCAATATTATAATTTTCTAAGTTCTGATAATGGAAAACCCCTGCAAAATTAACACCTGCTTCTAAGGTTTTTTTATTTCCAATGGCCTTTATTTCTATTTTTTCTTTTGGTGATATTTTCTCATCATTTATTAAAATAAAGCTATTATTCGAAGAACTCTTTATGCCCGTTTGTAACGTTATCCTTTTATCATTTATAGATATGGCTTCTGCGCCAGAAAAATTTAATTCATTTATTATATATACTAGCTCATAATCAGTTATAAATGCTGTATATGTATTACTAGAAAAAACAGGATCTTTAGGTGTTAGAGATAATGTTACTCCTGGACCTGTCGCATCTAAACTACCTAGTATTAATCTGCTGTTATCTAATTGTGTTTTCAGTTCTTTAGTTACATCCCCACTTTCAGTAGCCGACTCCTCATATTTTTTTAATTGAGAAGATACATCATTGTTCTTTTTCTCTAATTCCTCTTTTTGTTTTTGTAACATTTCAACTTCAACACTTATTTCTTCTTTATCATAGTTATTTGTCTGAAGCTTTTTATCTTGACCACCTAGAAGCTTAAATTGATAAGCTAATAAGAATCCAAGAAGCGCACAAACTACAGCTACAGCTACTTGAGAGTTAACCTTTTTCACTCTATCACCTCTTCTACAAATATTACTGGGTTTCCTTTAAAACTTACATTTATATATCCCTTAGATTGACTTAATTCAGGCTTACTACAAATTATATTTATTGCCTTATTTAACTTTCCTTCTATATCATCGCTAGTTCCTATAATTATGCACATATTGTTATGATACACCTTTATAAATAAAATATCTTTGATATCTAAAGATGTTATATCTATTCCTGATGTATTATTTTCTATTAAAAAAGAGAAGTCGCCTAAAATCTTATTTTTTCTATCTTCTTTAGGTAATATTTCCTCTCCTACTTTTGCATTATTATAATCCAATCCTTCTATATATATTAAATTCATATTAGTAATTTCATCTTTTACTTGTAATAATTTTGAATCCCTATCTATTATAAAGTATTTATTATTACTTTCTCCATAAAAAAATGCACTCCTTTCCTCTACACTTAAGATAATTGTATTTGGTAGCTTCCTACTTATCTTTACGTTTTTTATGTATGGATTGTCATGTATTTTTCTAATTATATTTTTAGTATTGATATAAAAAATATTTTTTCCTTTTTCTAAGGTTGACATCCTTATTATTTCTTCCGAGGATATCATATTATTTCCCTTTACTATTATATTTTCAATGCCAAAAACCTTTAATTTTAAACTTAGGGTAATTAATATAGCAATTAAAAACATAAGAGTTATAATATTACGTCTTAAAGCTTTTTTTCTTCTTCTTTTAATTATAAATAAACTTTCTTCTTTTTTCTTTACTATTTCTCCCATTTCGATCTCCTTTTAAAACTTTAAGGATTCTTATTCTTATTCTTATAATAACATTAATTTAATAATAAGAATACCTAAAAGTAAATTAGAGCCTATATTTTTGGAATACATATTAACTCTATTATGTATTCCAATTAATATAGGCTCTCTATTAAATACCATCCATCTGCCTAGATATATTAAGCAGCACTCCCATTGCAATAAGATTTATAACTAAAGAAGATCCACCATAG
>CAYYWN010000172.1:0-5111 GCA_964474485.1 uncultured Clostridium sp.
TATAAGTAACTACCTATTATTAACTGGTATCCTTTATTTTTTTTGTTTAAAGTCCATACAATATTAGCAATATAATATCTAATATTATTAAATTTATCATCTTCATTACTTTCTTTTGAAAAAGATTTGCAATCAAATGTCAAATTTTTAAATCCAGGATAGCAAGTCTTATAAAATTTGGGGTCTATTTGTAGTGCCAATAATACGTTTTCATCTTTAGTTCTTTTAATACTATGCAGTTCATTAGGATTAACTAAGATTACATCACTTTCTTGAAGCAAATATACTTCTTTTCCTATACTAACATTAACGCTTCCATCTAATACCAAGATAATTTCAACTTTATCATGCCAGTGAAAATCAAATCCATCAACACTATGAATAATAGTTTTTATAGGAAGTGTTGGCTCACCCATTATAAATTCATATTTATAGCCCACAGGTATCATCCCCTCTTATAGTAAAATCTCTCATATTTATACTCATAAAGTTTTCTCTTCTAGATTAGCTCATATATTGTGTCAGTTGCATCTCTACCTATAGCATCTAGAATATTCAAATTTTTCTTATTATCTTTAAATAAATATTATCATAGCCCTCTATAACTATCAATATGATACCCTTAACACCAAAAAAGGTTATGACTTAAAATTATTTTAAGTCATAACCTTTTTTTATTTAGCTTACTTTCTACTACAAAAGAATGAAGTCACAAAAGGTATCATTAATCCAATTATACCTATGCAAAAAAACAAGTAACTTATTGGTATTAAGTAAAATGGTTCTACAAGCAAACCTTCTGGTGTTATTTCAGATCCTATAATGTTATAAGCAATAATACAAGCAATTCCTATAGCAAACGGAGTTATACGTAAAATTCTTTTTTTCATTTTAAAACCTCCACAGTTAATATTATTGTAATAATAAGGTATTATACTATATTTTAATTTTTTTGTTGTAATTTCAAATAAGCTTTTCTTATGATTATCTTTGTTTTATCAGCTCCTCTTTTAATAATTATATTATTTCTATAGATGCATGTCAATACTTTTTTATTAATAATCAATACTTAAATGTTGATTATTAGTAATACGCCTTACCTTTATAGAATATAAACAATTAACTCCATGGTTTTTAATTAATATATCTTGCTAAATCACTTATTGCTTTTCTAAAATAGAACAACTAGTATGGCTTAATTCAAAAGATAAAAAAAGATTAAGTAAGTTATTACCACTTACTTAACCAATTAATTTTTTTGCTATATCATGTTCTCTATAATATTTCTTCCACATATTCTATTGCTTTATCCTCAATTTTATAATTACCTCTATTTTCTTGCTTTTTTATAAAGTTCTTTGATATTAAGGATTCAAGAGAAGCCTTTAGTATCTTTTTATCAACTCTATCCTCTTCTAAATTAGCCGCATATCTTATCTTAGCTAAACTTTGTGGTGATTTTAACCTATTTTCATAAAGGTATCTTAATATATTATCTTCCGTTTCCTTTATTTTATCATTCATAAATCCACGTCCTCACAAGTATATTTTAGAGACTATCTAGTTCCAATCTCTATTACATTTGAAGCGCAACACTTCTTATATTTTTTTCCACTGCCACAAGGACAAGGATCATTTCTTCCTACCTTTTCTAGTTTTTCAACACTTTCCATAGATATTCTAAGTTCATTTGGACTGTACCCTTTAATTAGCCATTGCTTTGTATTATTTGCAAATTTAGATACCTCTCCAGTAATAATATTAATCAATTCAATATCTTCTGTATCAAAGTTATTTAGGAATTCTAACATATATTTTGAAGGTAAATTACCATTTCGTATATCTAATAATAAATCAAATATTAAATCTTCAGCATCATCTTTATCCATATCAAAGTTTTCAATTAAAAACTTTTTGAAATTCTTATGTGCCTTACTTTCACTTATATTACCCAATGTTGCTACATCTAATATTTCTTTTTTTGTAAGGTTATAGAAGTCTAAATCTTCCCTAGCCTTTTGTTCCTCTAATATATAACTTGGATTATGTACAGTTATATCTGCACCTATATACCCATTACAATCGAATTCCCCATAATAAATGGCAGCATCAATTAACATAATCTCAAGGGGCATATTTGATATGTCATAATCTATATATGTTTTTACAAGTTCTTTAAAGTCATCTATAAGCAAAACACCATAATGATAGCACATGCCCCAAAAAAGTTTTATTACCTCTTCATTTTTTTCTATCTCAGCTCTAAATTCTTTATTATCATAACTTAAGATTATACATTGTAACTCTTTTGGCATCATAACCACATGTTTATCTTTTATAATTCCCGTAAATATGAGAGCCCTATCTGCGAGATAATATGCAGTATCTATATTTACATCTATGATATTATCGTATTCTTTGTATCCATAGAATTTTGCTAAATCTAAAAGATATTCAAATCTGGGTTTATCCATATTTTCAATGAGCATAATTACTCTATCTTCATATAATTCAATTATATTATTTTTTAAGTCTTCTTTATTGAGTTTACTTACCTTGTTTATATAAAGATTTTTAGCTATATATAAAAGCTCTTCTTTTGTTACTTTGCTTAAATTATAATCTAATGTGATGTCTTTATCTATTGACTGCCACTTTCTACTTTCCATCTTTTTAAGCTTAGTGAGTTTATCTTGTAAATACTTTATCTCTAAAAGGTCCTTATCTAGTTGTGATTCTAATTCTTTATCCAAAGCTTTTCTCCCTTTTATATTCTTCTATTTTTATGTGTTGATTAAATACAATCTTCATAAATTGATATTTTAATATTATACCATAAATATTTTTCTCCATATATAGTATCACCCTATGCTAATAATATAAAATCCATTTAAAATATATTTAATTCATCCCTTCTTTAATAAAATTCTCATTTAACTTCTTTTTCACTAAATAATATCTAGTAAATTCACCATTTCCATAGCTTTAATAGCTGCATTATATCCATTGTTTCCCGACTCTACTCTAGATTCTTCTATAGCTTCCTCAATGGTATTTGTAATTAAAATACCATTTATAACTGGTTTTTCTGAGCTTAATGATACCACCGAAATTGCTTTACATACCTCTAGACAAACATAATCAAAATATGAAATAGACCCTTTAATAATCATCCCTAAACATATTACAGCATCATACATTTCATTATTTGCCATCCTTTTAGCTACTAGCGGAATCTCAATATCACTAGGCACCCATGCTACTGCAATATAATCATCCTTTACCCCATACTTTTTTAATCCTTCTAATGACCCACTCAATAATTCTAAAGCTATAGTCTTATTTAATGCGCTTACCACAATGCCAATTCTCATTCCTCTCCCTAGCAATGTACCTTGAAGCATTTTCACATTAATTCCCCCTAATACTTATTCCAATTTATTTTATAAGTATATTATATACATAATCTCACTTACTTTGTTAATAAATAAACAGAATTTTCAAATAAACTGTATTTTTTGAATATTATTTGATTAATTATTAAATTTTAGTTATAATTTACTTGTATTATTAAAATATATCTACTGAGATACGATTCATAGTAAGGCATGATTTCATAATATCCTTTTGCATCTGTATGTTAATGTTATAACAAATAAAGGAGGTAAATGATTATGATATACGTAGTTAATAATAGTAATAACCCTTATTTTAATCACGCTGCTGAGGAATATCTATTAACCACCTTTCAAGATGAAATCTTCATGCTTTGGATAAATAAACCTTCAATATTAATAGGTCGAAATCAAAATACCCTATCTGAAATAAACTCTGATTACATAACGTCAAACAACATAGATGTAGTTAGACGGCTTTCTGGAGGAGGAGCTGTATTTAACGACTTAGGGAATATGAACTTTACATTTATAACCAATAGATTTAATTCTAACATTCCTACTAAAGATGGATTTGAAAGATTTGCCCTTCCAGTTATAAATGCTTTAGATTCACTAAATATAACGGCTAAATTTACAGGTCGAAATGATATCACTATAAATGGTAAGAAATTTTCCGGTAATGCACAATACTTCAGTAAAGACAAGCTACTTCATCATGGTACTTTGCTGTATAATTGTGATCTTGGAGGTCTCTCTAAAGCTCTTAAATGTAAACCTTTAAAATTTAAAGATAAAGGTATTAAGTCGATTTCTTCAAGGGTTACAAATATATCATCTCATATGAATAGTACAATGGATTTATATGAGTTTAAAAACTATCTTATGAATTTTGTAATGAAGTGTAATAATATAAACACCGTTTATGAATTTACTGATCAGGATATAATAGAAATCGAAAAAATAATGAAATCAAGGTTTGAAACTTGGGAATGGAATTATGGAAAAAGCCCTGATTACTCCTATGAGCATTCTTCAAAATATCCATGTGGCTCTATTGAGTATCATGTTAATGTTAATAATGGTATTATCACTAACATTTCACTATATGGAGACTTTTTTGGAGAGAAAAATATTAATGAATTAGAATCTAAAATTATAGGCATAAATCATAATTTAACTGATCTTAGTGAAGCTTTAAAGGATGTTGCCATGGATCAATACGTAAAGGGGCTTTCTACCTTTGAATTTATAGATGGATTAATGAATATAGATATTTAATTGCATAAGGGGGTATTTTATATGATAAGAAAACCTGAATGGATAAGAGTAAAAATGCAAGGAGGCACTAAAACTAATGAGCTAAACACCTTAGTATCAGACCTTGCTCTTAATACTGTATGTTCTGAAGCAAACTGTCCAAACAGAATGGAGTGCTTTGAAAGGGGTACTGCAACATTTATGCTTCTAGGTAAAAACTGTACTAGAAATTGTACTTTTTGCAACGTTACTAGAGAATCTCCAGAACTCGTAGATCCTATGGAGCCTGAAAATGTAGCAAAGGCTATTAAAAGACTTGGTCTAAAACATGCGGATATAACTTCTGTTACTAGAGATGATCTAAAAGATCAAGGTGCTATGCAGTTCGTAAAAGTTACAGAGGAAATAAGAAAACTTACACCACTATCTAAAACCCGCTTATTTTCCGGAGTATAT
>CAYYWN010000173.1:0-5109 GCA_964474485.1 uncultured Clostridium sp.
CTATGCTATCTTTTCTTAGCACTTTAGTAAGTGGTATAGTGTTTCTAGTTTCAGTATCAATTATGGTAGGACTACCAGCTAAATTTATTATTTTATTTTCCACAGTGGTTTTACCTACCTCTATTTTAAATACAGTTGCATCTTTAGGTATATATAAACTTATAATTAGAATTAAAAACTTCTCTGTTTTATAACAAACAATAAAAAGTAAAAACTCAAAGATTTTTAATTTGAGTTTTTACTTTATCTATTTTTTACATGAATATTTAATTACCTCATATATTAGTTTTATTTAATTATATATATATTATGTTAGAATCCTTTTTTAATATATCTACTTCTCTTTTTTGACAGGTGAATATTATAATTTGCCTACTTTTATCTATAGTTTTAATATATTCTAATACCTTTACAAGTCTTTCATCGTCATATTGCATAAAACCTTCATCTAAGAAAATGGGAATTATCTCTTCTCCATCAAATATTAAGTCTATAAATGCCATTCTTAAAGAAAAATATATCTGATCTAGAGTACCATTACTTAAATAATCTGCATCTATAATATCATTTCTACCTCTGTCCCTAACCTTTAGTCCATAATCCTCGGATACCTTAACTTCTTCATAATTATCTATTACTATTGAAGAAAATATCTTACTCACCTTTTCATTAAGTATTGGTCCAAAGTCTCTTTGAAGCTCTTTAAAACATTCTATTAATGTATCGTAAGCAATGTTTATATACTGTAATCTATATTCAAGTAAATCTATTTCAATTTTTATAGACTCTATTTCCTCTTCTATTTCTATAATCCTTCTTTTACCTATAAATTTATTATCTATAGAATTCTTTACATCCCTTAATTTCTTTTCTGTGTATAACAGTTCTTTATTTCTTTCTCTAAGTGCATCATCTAACCCCTCTTCATTTTTAAAGTTTTCTTCTATATCTTCATTTATTATATCTCCTATTTCTTCCTTCATCTTTTCTAAATCTCTATCTTTTAGTAAAAGTTCATAATTACTTTCAATACTTTTTAATCTACTCTCTATTTCTTGTTTTTCTTTCATCTTTTCTTCAAGTTTTTCTATTTCTTTTGGAATGTATTCTATATTAATGTGTGATTTGTTTATTTTATCCATGGTCTTTTTTATATTTTTTTCTTTTATATTTATTTCTTCACTAATATGGTCTAATGATAGCATCTCCATTTTTACCTCAGATTTTAGAATATCTATCTCTTTATTTATTTCTTTAAATCTTTTATATCTATATAAAAATTCTTCTATATCATTACTATTTGTATCTTCTAGTATAAACTCTATATATCTACATATATTTTCATAATCTTCTTCCAATGCCTCTAAGCTATAATTTGAGTTATTCAGTAGTTTTTCTTCTATTTTTATGGTTATCTTATCTATTTTTTCTTTATTATCATTATAACCCTTTATCTTAATTAAAAAGTCTTCATGGTCTTTTGATCCAGATAATTTATAGTATCCTTTTAAATCTTCTTCTATAGTTATTATTGAATTTTTAAGGCTATAAATCTCCAAATATGATAATTCCTCTCTTTCTATCTTATGCACAACTTTACTAACGTCTTTATACCTTTTAATTGAAATTGTAAAGGTTAGGATGAATATAATTATAGGTATATATATTAAGTTGACTTTATAAATTCCCATAACCTTAAGAAATGAAAGTAATAAAATGATTATAAAAAAAGAAATACTTAATATAAAGTTTAATATCTTCTTATTTTTATATACTTGTTTCTTATCTAAGATTTCAAAATCTATGCTATCTTTACTGATTTTATATTTTAATTCTTTTAACTTGTTTTCATAATCATAAAACACACCTTGAATTTTACTGTTAATATCATTCATATAGTACATATTTTCATGTTTACATCTTAAATCTTTTAAATTTTCTTTAAGGATTCTAATTTTTCTTTCTATACCCTCCATTTTTTTTATTTCTTCCTCTGCATTTTTCTTTTCTACGCATAGAGAAATAACCTTTCTTTCTACATCTTCGTCCAATCTATTAAACTTTTCATATTCACAAAATTCATTTTCCTTAAGCTTTAAGGAATTGCTTATTATATCTTTATTTTCTAACCTTTCCATTTCTATATCTTTTAGTTGCTTATATCCCCTATATTCATCTTTTAATGAGGAAATAAATTGATTATCTATGCTTCCTTCATTACTTATTAAATCTTCTTCCACCGCTTCTATTTTTTCATTTAATTCATTACTCTTTTTTAAATATTTTAGTATTTCTCCATATTCTTTATATAATTTTATTCTTTTTATATGTTTTTTATATAATTCTAACTTTTCAATGTTAGATCTTAATTCTACTCTCTTATCTTTTAGCTTATTTAACTCAATTTGATCTTCAATATTCTCATCGCTAAGCCTAATACTTTCTTTATATTCAGTATTTAAATTTATAATCTTTAGTTTTAGTTCATCTAGTTTCCCACTTTTTCTTGATGTAGTAATAATTTTTTTAGCTTCACCTAAAGTTTTAATGGCCTTTTCATAGGATCTATCCTCATCTCCGCTTTCAGCAAGGTTAGTAAGCTTTTCTAGTATCTCGTCTTCTTTCCCTCTGTTTATTTCAAGCCCTAATTGCTCTATAAATAATGTTTTATTAAAGCCCTCTTCATTTAATCCTAGAATTTCCCTTCCAGGTTCTATTACATTTATAGCTCTTAATTTTTCTCCAGTTATAAAGTGAATTATTTCTCCTTGATCTTCTTTTTTTGTATTTCCAAAGCTTCTTCTTATTATATATTCATTTCCATCATTATCCTCATAAATAAGCTCACCTTGTGCCCTCTCACCACTCCATGGCATATATCTTTTTCTTCCATTTTCTCTTATAGATTTCTTTTGAGAATTCATACCATAAAGCATTGCTTTTATAAAGCTTTGTATTGTACTTTTACCCGCTTCGTTTTTACCGTATATTACATTTATTCCTTCTTTTAATTCTATGCTTTTATTTTTAAGCTTACCAAAGCTAATTATATTGAGCTTTTTCATTATCATTAAAGGATCAGCTCCTTATTGCTTAAACATTGTATTCCTGCTTTTAATGCTTCTTTAAGCAGTCTTTTGTCTTCCTCTTTTTCTGCTTCCTCTATTTTTTTTAATAACTTTTTTGTATAAAGTCCTTTTAAAGTAAATTCTTTAGAAATAACATTATAATCTAATTTAATTTCTGTAGAATCTTTTAATTTTATATAATAAAAGTGTTTTGAAACCTTTTCTTTTAATACTTCTAAATTTATAGAAAAATCTTCTTTAACTTCGCCTAAAAGAATTACCTTATAAATATCTTTATGTCTACTATCTTTAGATATTGAAGACATAATATTATTGCTTATATCTTCATAGGTTAATGCACCCTCTATATTTAAAGATACTTCTTCATATTTTCTTTTGCATATAGATGTGAATCTTAAATCTACATTATCTTTGGATATCTTTCCTAATACTACACCTTTTTCCCCTTTTTCATCAAAGGCTCTTCCTTCTGGATTTCCGCAATAAGAATAGTGAGTGTTTTTTTCTTTTTTTATACCTGAAAAACTATGTCTATGTCCTAATGCAATATAATCCATCTTACTTTCTCCTATTTCATAAGGGGTAATGGGATTATACTCATTTATCTTGCCTCTATCACTTATCTCTCCATGTAAAGCCATTATATTTATGTGTTTTTCATTGACTTTAAATTTATTAAAAAAATTTTTAAGACATGATTCTCTTTCATAATGCTCTGAAAACCCTTGTCCATAAACAGTTATCCCTTTATCCTCTATGTATACAGCCTCCATATTAGATTTAAATATATGAACATTTAAAGGCCAATTTATCATAGTATAAAATGTCTTTTCATTATATGGATCGTGATTGCCTGGAGATATAAATACTCTTATTTCTGATATATCTTCTAGTTTTGTTCTTATATAATCTAAGGTAGTTCTCATAACCCTTTGATTATCAAATAAATCTCCACATATTAAGAGTATATCTACATTTTCTTGTTTTGCTAAGTTAACTATATTTCCAAAAGTCTCCCTTAGATCCTCACGTCTTTTTTCTGCAAAATCTTTATCTAACTCACTAAAAGGAGTATCAAAATGCAAATCACTACAGTGCAATATTTTTATATCCTTCAAAATCAAAACCCTCCCATCGAACCTTAGTTCTCTAATGTTTTAATTTTATCAAAATATATGTAATTATTCAACTTAAAATATCTATACTTTTATAAACTGTATATTTAAAAAGTAAGTTCTTCAGACCACTTTTTATTTTTTACACTAAAAAGGCTGCCTCAATTTTTTATTTCGAGACAGCCTTTTTTTTATAATACTTTGTATCTTTAAGCTAACCTTTTATTATTTTGCCTTTTCAGGAGTATCGGATAATAATCCAACTTTCTCCCAACCCCAATCACTAACTGTCCTTAAATCCCAACCGTTAACTCTCTTATTTATTGTTGTTATTGTATATCTAAAGTTAGTAGGTGCAACTGGAACTTGATCATGAATATACTGTTGCCAGTCGTGATAAGCCTTAACTAAATACTCTTGATTAATTCCATCTTTCGCAAATGCATCTTCAGAAGCAATAGCATCTAATAATTTATCATTTTCTTCAGTTGCAAATCTTGTATAATTCATTTGAGCTTTTCTTCCATATAATCCTGATGGATCTGGATTGGATCCTACGCCCCATCCACCCATGTACATATCTATTTCTTCATTATCATTTTGAACCATATCATAAAAGGCATTCATATCTACTAATCTACCATTTTGAAGATTTACATCAAGTCCTACATCTTTCCAACCTTGAACGAAGAATTGAGCTAATGGCTCAGCAATTTCTCCACCTGACATTGAAAGAAAATTAATTTTTAGTTTATTTCCTTTTGGATCTTCTCTCATTCCATCATTGTCTACATCTTTATAGCCAGCATCATCAAGAATTTTCTTTGCTTTTTCTGGATCATGATTATATCCAGGTAACTTTGAATTCCAAAAAGTAGCATGTGCTGGATCCATTACAGAGTTAG
>CAYYWN010000174.1:0-5097 GCA_964474485.1 uncultured Clostridium sp.
TCATCTCACCTACAAGTATAACATCCGGATCTTCTCTTAGTATTGCCCTTAAAGCATTTTTATAACTAATACTATCTTTTCCTATTTCCCTTTGATTTATTATAGATTTATTATGTTTATGTAAATACTCTATAGGATCTTCTAAGGTAATTATATGTGCTTCTCTTGAATTATTTATTTCATTAATCATGGCTGCAAGCGTAGTACTTTTACCGCTACCAGTTGGCCCTGTAACAAGTATCAATCCTCTTTTTTTGTTTATAAGCTCTTTTACTATAGGAGGATGTAAAAGTCCCTTTAATGTTGGTACTTTTAAGGAAATACTCCTTATTGCGATAGCACTACTTCCTCTTTGTTTAAAAACATTAGCTCTAAACCTCCCAAGCCCTGCCACAGAATAAGAAATATCCATTTCTCCTTTGCTTAAATATTCTTCATATAAATCTCCCAATATATCTTTTGCATATTTTTCTGTCTGATCTTGTGATAAAACACTTTCTTCTATAGCCTTTAATCTACCATTAACTCTTACAATTGGTGCTACACCTACTGTAATATGAAGATCTGATGCCTCCATTTTTGTTGTAATTTCTAATAATTTATTTAAATCTAACAAAACAATACCTCCTATATTTTTGTATTTAAGTTCCATATTTCTATAGCCTTATATGCTTGCTGTTCTAACATAGCCCTTCCATTAATAGCTTTTAAACCTTTACGTTCCGCTTCTATTAGCAGTTTTGTTTTTTCTGGTGTATAATTCAGGTCATAAATTATTAAATTGTTTTTAAAATCTTTTAATGTTATTGGCATTACTTCATTGTTTATATTTCCTAAGGGCGTACAGTTAATTATCATATCATACTTGTATAAATTTTTTATATCTTTTATATTAATTATGCTTCCTACAACAGGAAACGTCTTACTTATTTTCCCTATATCTCTTCCTGTTATATCTATATTTTTTACTTTTAAATCTTTTAATGCATAGTAAACTGCCTTAGCAGCTCCCCCATTTCCTAATATTAACATCTCCTTACCTTCTACTTTTATTTTCCAATGCTCTAAACTGTAAATGAATCCGAAGTAATCTGTATTATGACCTATAAGAACACCATTTTTAATTGAAATTGTATTTACGGCTCTTATTAAACTTGCTGGATATGTTAATTCATCTAAATAATTTATTATAAATTCCTTGTAAGGTATTGTAACATTAAATCCACCATATTCCTTTTCATTTACTACTTTTAAAAATTCAATTAATTCATTTTTATCCATATCTAATAACTCATATTTAAAATCAATATGATTTTGTTTATAGTATTCATTGTGGATTTTAGGAGATATAGAGTACTGTATGTTCTTACCTATTAGTCCGCATATTTTCATCATAACCAACCTCCGGTATACTAATTCTATAAAAATATGCTAAATCCCTCTTAGATACTCTGAATTAAAGGGATTCTAGCATATTCTTTTTATATTTTATTTTTACCCTCCATCTCTTTTAAAAGTTTTTTCAAGGCTCTTTTTTCTATTCTTGAAACATACGACCTAGATATACCCAAAAGTTTTGCTATTTCTCTTTGAGTTCTATATCTACCATCTCTTAGCCCATACCTCATTTCAATTATAACTTTCTCTCTATGTTGTAACGTTGTATTAATTTTACCATATAAGTTCGTTATTTCCATTTTATGCTCAACTAGATCCACTACTGAATTTTCATCACTACTTAAAACATCCATTAATGATATTTCATTTCCCTCTTTATCAATGCCTATAGGATCCTGAAGATATACTTCTCCCTTAATCTTTTTATTATTTCTAATAAGCATAAGAATTTCATTTTCTATACACCGTGCTGCATAAGTTGCAAGTCTAGTTCCCTTGGTATTATCAAAAGAATCTATAGCCTTTATGAGGCCCACAGTTCCAATAGAAATAAGATCATCAATAACCTTTCCTGGATAAGAGAATTTCTTTCTACAAGAATACCTTTTGCTTCAGCATCGCCTTCTTTAAGCCTATCTAAATAATAAGCTTCCTCTTTTTCATCCAGTGGCTTTGGAAATGAATTTCCACTAGTAACATATCCTGCAAGTACAGTAATTCCGCCAAACATATCTAATAGATAATTAATTAACAACAAAGGTGCTCCTCCTAATAGTGCTTATTAATATACTATTCAGATACTAATATAATGTTTCCTATTTAAATCCCTTATTTTATTTTATAAAGGTTTCAACAATTTCTTTGAATATAGGACCTGCATCGCCACCACCTGTTTGATTCTCCTCATTTATATCCTTTACAAATACTACTAAGGAGTAGTATTTGCCTTTATGCTTATAGTATCCAGCAAACCATCCATCAGAGTGTTTTTCCATAACATCCTTACTTCCATCTTTTGATTTAACAGGCTCCATTCTAGTAGTTGTACCAGTTTTCCCTCCAGTTTCTATTCCTTTAACTAGGGCGTTTTTACCAGTTCCTTTTTCTTCCCTTACAACTTTCATCATTTGCTCTTTCATTATTTTAGCTGTATCTTTTTTTATTACTTGTTTTTTTTCTATAGGTATTTCACTTATAATATTATTGTAGTTATCTACATACCCTTCTAATATATTTGGTTTTACATACATCCCATCATTTATTATGGTACTTATCATATTTGTAGCTTGAAGAGGTGTTATTCTCATATTTTGTCCTATAGCTAAAAATCGTGGACCATCTTCATATATCTTTGGCAGCGCAAAATCTCCTGTTACTTCTCCATTGCCACTAATATTAAGTACTTTTTCAAATATACCTTGTTTTTTTGCGTATTCCTCTATACTATCCCATCCTATTGTCTTTCCTACTTGTGCAAAAATGTTATTACAGGAAATTAAAAGTGCTTCCTCTAATGTTAATTCTCCATGAGACCTTTTACATATGGAATACTCACTAAATTCGCAGGTAAATTTACTGCTTGGTGAAAACACACCTTTATCAATAGCTATTTCTTCTGTTAATAACTTAAATATAGACCCTGGTACATATCCATTTTCTGTAGTAGATGCTAAATTTATATTAGGCTTCTCTTCATCCTTTTGAACCATTACCTTTATCTTACCTGTATCAGCTTCCACAAGAGTTACACCTATTTCACTGTAATGTTTATATTTCTCCTCACTTAGTATTGTTCTAACTGAATCTTGCATATCTTTATCTAAGGTTAATCTTACATTTATTCTTGTGTCATCTATACTATAATTTCCCTCTTGCATGCTTCCATCTAATTTCTTTTCAAATGTTACAGTAGGGGTTTTATTACTTTTTGTATTTTCATATACATTGTGTTCTAATGAACCTGCTTCTTTTATTTCATCCTTATTTAATTTAAAATTAGTAATCATATTTTCAATCTTCCAAGCTTCATTACGATTTACTTCATCATAAATATATAAATAAATTCCTTTTACATCCTTTAGTAACTTCAGCTTATCATAGCTATCTTTATTTAAGTTTAAATATACCTTAGAACTATTAGATGAAATTAGCATCTTCGAAATATCATAGTCTTCATTATAATTTTTTAATATATAGCTAAATGCATATATGCTACTTACTCTTGTGGAGTTATTGTTTCTTTTGAATGTAATTAGATCTACTACTAACATATATTTTCTTTCATATTCCATTAAATTTTTACCTGTCGAATCTAATACATTAAAATTTAATTCATTTGTTTTTTCCGTATATTTATATTGAGAGCTTGCCATTACTTCAAACTTATCCCCCTTAAAATACTGTATCTGTACTATTCTCATAGCTAGAATAGTAAACAATAATGTTAAAGTAATCTTTATAGTTTTAATCCTTTTTAGCATAAAAACACCTCACTACTTAAAATTCTTGACAGTAGTGAGGTGTTTTATTCATTTTAAACAAACTTTATCAATTTTGTAATATATGTTTTATATTCGCAACTATTATATCTATAGCTACTTTGTTATGTCCCCCTTCAGGAATTATTATATCTGCATATCTTTTTGTAGGTTCTATAAACTGCAAATGCATAGGTCTAACTACATTTAAATACTGATTAATAACTGATTCTACAGTTCGTCCTCTTTCATTTATATCTCGAAGTAACCTTCGTATAATTCTGACATCTGCATCTGTATCTACATAAAGCTTTATATCTAATAGCTCTCTAATGCCAGGGTCTTCTAATATAAGTATACCTTCTAATATAATAATATCCTTAGGTTCAACTCTAACCGTTTCTTTCCTTCTATTATGCTCTTCAAAATTATACATTGGCTTTTTAATAGCCTCTCCATTTAATAAAGCTTTTAAGTGCTTAATAAGCAGGTCTGTATCGAAAGCTTTAGGGTGGTCATAATTAGTTTTAACTCTTTCATCAATGTCCATAAAACTTTGATCTTTATAATATGAATCTTGTTCTATCATAGCTATACAGCTTTCACCAAATTGGCTATATATTTCTTTTGATATAGTACTTTTACCAGATCCAGTTCCACCAGCGATACCTATTAGTACAGGATTATTCATTATTTCGCCCCCTTGCTCTTAATGAGCATATCTTTGGGTTTCAATGAAGTCGTTGTAACAAATTTAAATATCATTTGAGCTCTTGGAGCAGAATCTATATTATCATTTGATTCATCTGTCATATTATTTACACATACAGAAATTCCATTTCCATCCGGACTTAACACTTCCAAGTTATCACCTTTTAAAACCTTATTACGTTGTTCAACAGTAACAACATTAGTTAATGGATCATAATGCTTTACTACACCTACTATGTCATAATCTCTTATATAAGAAGATGTTTCATATATTTGTTTTTTAGGTTCATCAAAATAAAACCCTGTGTGATAATCTCTATGACTAACTTTCATTAACATTTCGAGTAAACTCTGGTCAAATTTATAACTTTTAGGATCTTCAAAATAAGTATCCACAGCTTGTCTATACGCCTTTACCACAGCTGCAACATAATATGAGCTTTTCATTCTTCCTTCAATCTTCTTTCAATCTTCTTTCTAACATTTAAAAGTGGTAAGTATGTATTCGTAT
>CAYYWN010000175.1:0-5087 GCA_964474485.1 uncultured Clostridium sp.
GGCAACTATCTATTATTTCAGGCATTTCTCTAAGAAATTTAGTTAAATACCCATTACCTACAGTTTCAGGCATTATATAAGGGATTAGATCATGTATTGTAACTAAGGTTTTACAAGGGTATCTTTTATTAAGACCTATGCCGTTTTGGGGTAGATGATATAGATCTATATTTTTCATTTCCAAATCTTTTGGAAAATAAGATGAATTAAAAAAGCTGTTATGTTTTTTTGAACATAGTATTAAATCTGTATTACACTTTTCGTATAGTTCATAATCTTTTCCATACCAATATATATTATAGAAGTTTTCTTTATCTAAATTTAATAAATTACTCAAAATATTTTCTGTGTAGGTACCAATGCCAGTTCCACGGTACCAGTTAACGCCTCTGGCATCTATAGCAAATCTCATATAACCACTCCTATATATCTCTTTATATTAATAATATTAAATAGAAGTCCATTTGGTGAATGTTAATATCTGCACTTTTAAAAACAGATACAAAATCCATTTATTTTCAAGATATATCTAAGATACAAATTTAATTAGACTTAGTAACAGTTTATCACATTGCAATATAGAAATTCATATACTAAAAAAGAGAAACATTGATTTTGGAGGAGTGGTTTTGGAAGAGCAATATATAAAGCTAAAAATAAAAGAAGAGTATGGTATTAACGTTGTTTATATAAAAAAGATAAAAAGTATCTATAAATTAGAAGATGAAAACGGCATGTTTTATGCTTTAAAGATAATAAAATATGAATTTGCTCATTTTCTTTTTATTATGTCTGCAATAAATCATTTGTATAAAAATGAATTTTTGTCAGTGGTACCTTTTATAAATACAAAAGAAGGAAGTCAATATATAAAATTTAAGGATAACTATGCATATTTAAATCCGTGGATAATAGGACGTGAAAGTAATTATGACAATCCTATAGAATTATCTTTGGTAACTAAAAAGTTAGCACAGCTTCATCAAAGAAGCCAAGGTTTTACTGTAGATAATAAAATGAAACCACGTATTTATTGGTTTAAATGGTTTGATATTTTTGAAACTAGGATAAATGAAATATTAGGTTTTAAAAATCTTATAGAAGGAAAGGAAAAGCAAGATTATTTCGACAATAAATATTTATCTATCCTAGAAGAAGAAGTAGAAAGGGCAAGGCAATGTCTATATTATTTAGGGAAAAGTAGTTACCTAGAAAAGATGGGAAAAGAAATGGATAAAAATGGATTTTGTCATCATGATGTAGCAAATCATAATATAATAATTAATTCTAAAGATGAATTATCTATTATAGATTTTGATTATTGTATATTAGACACTCATCTCCATGATTTAAGTAGTATTTTAATAAGAACTATGAAAAATGGAAGATGGGATTTATCTAAAGCCTTATTTATATTAAATAGCTACAATGAAGTTTACGCTCTAGATCAAACAGATCTACCTATAATGGCAGCTTTTATTGAATTTCCACAAGATTACTGGCAGCTTGGGATACAGTATTATTTAGAAAAACAACCTTGGAAAGAGGAAATATTTTTAAGAAAGTTAAATAAGATAGTAGAGGATAGAGAATTAAAAGAAGATTTTATAGAAGAATTTAGAATACAAAGGTATAAAGGAGGGTAGAGTTATGAGTTTGTTTTGTTATAATGAATTTTACGATTATATTTATAAAAAGGACATAATTATAATTAACTGCAATTCATTTAATGTTAAAAATAAAATTACTACGGAGGATGCAAAAATCCAGCTAGATATATTATGTGAACTACACGAAACAATAAGGGGATACGAAGGAAGTGCAGGATTTACGCTTCCGAATAATATAGGTAAATTAGTAGAAAACTGCAAAGTAGAAATTAAAAAGAATAATAGGTTTATTCGTTATTTAGAAAATCAAGGATCTAATAATGGATTTGAAAGCCTTTTACTTAAGATTGGTGATAAATATATAAACAGAGCCGAAAAATCAGTAGAATGCGTATATAAGTCTAACTATATGGATATTATCTACAGAAGTATGAAAAGAGGAGAAATATGTGTAGTAAATAGTAGCGAAGATAATTTAAGGAAGGGCGGAAAAATTGAAATAGCGAAAGGTAAAAAGTTTTGCTATGAAATATTAGAAATAGATGCTGTGAATTATCTTAATAAACTTAAAAGAAAAAACAATGATATTGATATTGAAGAGTTAATCGACTATTTTTGCACTATAGAAGGCTTAGATGAAAATAGTAACTGTTTTATAAGAGCCATGATATCTTATCCCTTTGAATTTATGAAATGTGTAAATAGATATAAAAGAAGTAAAAAACCTTGGACTTTAGAAAAATATGAAGAAAAGTTATTAAAGTCTGTAGAGAAAGATAGTGTGAGTTATATATAAATGCAATAAATATTATTTGTAAATTAATACTAAAAGGAGGTACCTTTTTGGAAAGATTAAGGTATAGAGAAAAGCAAGATTTAGTTACCTATTCTTTAAGTACAAAGCTATTTAATAAGTATGATTTAAAGGTTTATGATTTAGTTCCTTTAAGAAGTGTTTTTGTTCTTTATACAGATAAGGGTGAAAAAATATTAAAAAAGATAAAGTATGATGAAAATCGATTAACATTTATTGAAGAGTCATTAAATTATATTTCTAAAACCTTTAATAGAGTTATGAAGTTATATAAAAATAAAAAAGGTGATATTTATACATTTTGGGAAGGTGAGTATTACTGCATAATAGATGTTCTAGACGGTAGAGAGTGCCAATTTTCTAACCCACTAGAACTTAGTATAACTGCTAGGTCATTAGGAGAACTTCATAAAAGTAGCTTAGGCTTTACAAATTACTGTAAAGATAGAGGTAATGGTGAATTAATTAGTTTAAACTCTAATGTAGGAAGAACTATAGAAGATTTTAAAAAAGCATTAGATAGTACTAAGGACTTTAAAAAGAGGGTTTCAAATTTAAAATATAAAAATGATTTTGATAATATGTTTATGATTAATGTAGATAAGCATTTATATCAAATCGAAAAGAGTATAGAAATCTTAGAACATAGTGATTTTAATCTCTTAATAAAAGAAGAGGATAAAGTTGTAATATGCCATAAAGATTTAGCTTACCATAATATAATTATTAAAGAGGATGAGGCTTATTTTATTGATTTTGATTATTCTATGATAGATCTTAGAGTAGTTGATTTATGTAATTTAATAAATAAATCAATTAAAAGTTTTGTATTTGACTTTAACAGGGCAGAGGATATACTTTATGATTATAAAAGTGAAAATTTTCTAGAGCTAAAGGAAATAGAAGTACTTTATGGGTTGCTTTACTTTCCAGAAGATTTTTATTCTATTACAAATAATTATTATAACAAGGTTAAAAAGTGGGAGGAAGGGGTATTTATAGATAAAATGAAAAAGAAATGTGAGTACTTTCATTATAGAGAAGAATTTTTAAATTCTTTTAAAAATAAAATATCTTATGAATAAATAAAAATCAGCTTTAAAGCTGATTTTTATTTGCATATATTTTCATAAGCCAAAAGAGTTTCCTTAGCTGTAGTTTCCCAATTAAATATTGAATTTCGTTTTAGACCTTTTAATATTAAATCTTGCTTTAAATCTTTATTAATAAGTAGGGAATTCATAGCATTGTATAAGTCATCTTCACTCCTTGGGTCTATTAAAAGAGCACTATCACCTAAAACTTCAGGTATAGAAGTAAGATTAGATGCTATTACGGGGGATCCACAGGCCATAGCCTCTAATGGAGGAAGGCCAAAACCCTCATAAAGAGATGGATATACAAAAAAGTCACAAGCATTATAAAACCAAGGTAAATGTTCTAGTGGTATAAATCCTGGAAAAACAACATTATTTTCAATACCTAAATCTAAAGCTTTATTTTTATATATCTCATATGAAGATCCTTTGTTGCCTCCTATTATTAGTTTTAAATTAGGATTATTAGTTTTAATTACTTTATGAAAAGCTTCTAAAAGACCTATTATATTTTTTCTAGGGCTAAATCCACCAATATAAAGAATAAAGTCACCGTCAATACTATAAAGATATTCAATATTCTTTTTACAAAGATCTTTATTTAAAGGTTTATAAATATCTTCGCTAGCCAAGTGAGTAACGTAAATTTTATCCTTTGGAAAGTCAAATGCCTTTGAAATATCTTCTTTAGAAAATTCGGACACAGTTATAATTCCATCGCAAAGTGATATAATAGAATTCATTTCATGGTTAAATATTTTTAAGTACTTATCACCTACAGTCTCAGGCATTCTTAAGGGTATAACATCGTGAAGAGTTATAACAAATTTACAATTCTTTTTTAGGGGCATGCCCACACCGTTTTGCGGGATATGATATATATTAGAATTTACATTATCTAATATATTTGGGATGTTAACCTGATTCCAAAACCCCTTTTCTGTACTGCTTTTAATTTCATTTATTTTAAAATTAGGATTTAAATTCATAGAAACTTTATTGGTTTCAGGCATGAAAATAGTATACTCATTAATATCATCTATATTATTAAGAGACTTTATTAACTGGTAAGTATAGGTGCCTATACCTGTTCCGCGATACCATTTAGCAGCTCTACCATCAATGCAAATTTTCATAGGAAAGATTTCCTTTCAACATGATTTCATAGTTCATTATATTAGTAACAATAAAAAGTGTTAATAATTGAGGGAGTACTTTCATATAAATTATATGGGGGTGATAACTTTGATGAGAGAATTTGAAATAGAAAGGCAATTCGATATAAAAATTGAGAGTATTAAACCAAACAAAGGAGTGTATTATCTAAAGACTGACAAGGGAGAGAGATGTTTAAAAAAAGTAAATTATGGTGTGCAAAAGTTATTATTTGTTTATGGAGCTAAAGAACATCTAATTTTAAATGGATTTAACAATGTGGATAAATATTTTTTAAACATAGAAAAAGAGCCTTTTGCAGTGGTTAATGAAGATCTTTATACTTTATCAGAATGGATAAATGGTAGGGAATGTAACTTTAAAGATAAAAACGATGTTGCTCTAGCAGCA